>CAZRTY010000033.1:11088-14695 GCA_964603055.1 uncultured Rhodothermales bacterium
TGATGGCCGCCGCGGCCGAACCTGTCGAGGCGGTAGATCATCACGGCGCGAAGATTGGGGAAGTACAGTTCGGCGATACGGTCGACGTAGCGAGCGATCTGCCTGGACGGTCCGTCGACCTCGCCGCCGAAGAAGCGCCGCATGCGATGCGCCTGTAGATCGTCGGTTGCGGGAACCGCCTCGGAGAAGACGCGGAAGGTTGTGTTGTCGATCGTGCCGTCGATGCCCTCGATGTTGCCGATCATGTCGTTGTTGAGAACCGCAACGATATCCCAGCCCTCGTCCAGCGCGACGTTAGCCATGTGCTCGCCTCCGAAGAGACCCTGCTCCTCGCCGGAGAGGCCGGCGTAGACGATGGACGTCGGGAATTCGTACTGACTCAGGATGCGCGCTGCTTCGAGCGTGCCCGCCATGCCGGACGCATTGTCATTGGCGCCGGGAGCATCGATCTCGCCATCCATCACATCGGTAGCACGAGAGTCGATGTCGCCCGTCATGATAACGTAGCGATCGGGATGGAGCGCTCCGCGCTGGACGGCGACAACGTTCACCACCCAGGTGTCTTCCGGGATCCGGCTGTGCTCGCCGGCTCTCACGAGGTGGCGCTGTTCGAACACGTCAAGGCATCCGCCGCAGTCGGCCGAGATGCGTTCGAACTCGCCGCGGATCCACCGCCGGGCGGCGCCAATTCCACGACCGCCCGACGCGGTGTCTGACATCGTGTGGCGGGTCCCAAAACCGGCGAGCGTGCGAATATCGTCCTCGATGCGATCGGCGGACGCCGCATCTACGATATCATAGATGCGCAGATCGACCGCCGGCGGTGCCTGCGCCCACACCGCCGGAGTCGACATCAGTATCAACGAAACGATTGCACTGAGCAATCCGAATGGTCGCATTGATCGCCTCGTCGTCGGCACTAATATCTAAGGTTACCGCTCAGAGCGACGCCGCACTTCCCCAAACTCTTCGCCCTCAATCCACTGCGGACGGAGGTCCGAGTAAGCGAGGCGATGGCCCAGCCGGAAAGCGACGCGTGCCTGCTGGATGAGTCCGCCGAAGAGAGCGTCGTCGTCAAGCATGTCACCAGGCTGATGGTAGCGGTGCTGGCGGTACTCATTCATCACCTGCTCCGCGTAGCCGGCGTCGCGGCCGATGAAGTCGCTTCCTGTGTTCAGGAAGACCGCCGGCACGCCGCTGCGGGCAAAGTGGAGCTGGTCACTCCGGAAGAAGAGGCCCTGGTTGGGCTGGACATCCGGCGAGACGGTCATGTCTTCTTCTCGTGCGGCGTCGCGCAGAAGCACAGCCAAGTCGCTTCGCTCCGAGCCAATGCCCACGATGTCGCGCGTGCGACCGAAGAGATTTCCGCTGTCGACGTTGACGTTTGCGATCGTCCGGTTCATCGGGATCACCGGATTCTCGACGTAATACTGCGATCCGAGCAGGCCCGATTCCTCCGCCGTCAGCGTGATGAAAAGGAGTGTACGGTGCGGCGGCTCGTCCATCCGAGTGAAGGCGTCGGCGATTGCCAGTAGCATCCCTACGCCGGTGGCGTTGTCCGTCGCGCCGCTGTAGATGCCGTCTTCGCCGCGTGCGATAGCTTCTTCGTCGATCCCCAGATGGTCGTGATGCGCGGTGTAGACGATGGCTTCGTCCGGCGTCGTGGCACCCTCGATCTTGCCGATGACATTGGTGCCGTTGAAATAACGCGTCTCGAACGACATCTCGAGCTGTGCTCTGACCGGAAGTTCGACCGGCTGGAAATCACGCGTGGCGGCAGCTTCGAACCATTCTTCGAGCGTGGCGCCGGCCATCTCTGCGAGCTGGCGGCCGACGTCCTGTGTAATCCAACCCCGGAGATCCATCGGGTCTTCGTCCCACTCGGCAAGCTGAATTTGCTCACCACGAGCGCCGTTCGAGAGAACGGTAAAGGGATAGCCGGCCGTTTCTTCGGTGTGGATGAGGAACATACCTGAAGCTCCGCGGCGGCGTGCTTCCTCATACTTATACGTCCAACGGCCCATGTACGTCAGCGTATCGGCCTGGAAAAGATCCGGCTCATTCGTCGTGGCAGGCGGGTCGTTGACGAACCCGACAAGGATCTTGCCCGTGACGTCGACATCCTTGAAGTCATCCCAGCCATACGCGTCCGACTGGATGCCATATCCCACGAACACGATCTCGCCGTCGATCGAGGCATGAGTCGTGTCATGATCGGTTGAGCCGATGAACTCATCGATAAAGCTGAGCGATACCGGTTCCCCTTCTTCCGGCGTGAGGGTGAGCCGGCCGATGTCTGTCGGCGTCAGCCCGAGCAGCGGCACTTCCTGAAAGAACGAGCCGTCAGGCATGCCGCCCTGCAGCCCGATCCGCTGCATGTGCTCGAGGACGTAGTTGATGGTCAGCTCCTCGCCGCGTGTACCGGTGCCGCGCCCCTCAAACTCATCGCTCGACAGCGTGGCAACATGCTGCCGAATAATCGTGCTGTCAATCGCGGCAAAGACCGTATCAGGTATTGCGGTCGACCGAGTTTCGGCGCGGTCGGCGGTGTCGACATCGCACGCGGCAAGCGCCGACATCGCGAACAGAGCGAGCAAAATGGAGGGGATTCGCATATTCATTCCGACGTGTGTTCGAGGGGATTCGCCGCAAACCGATCGGTCGCTAGGCCTGTTCAGCACGCGGCGCCGATCGATTATCTGAGGAGCGCTAGCATACCAAAATAATCAAACAACGGCAGGTTCGAGTAATGTGATCGAGCCGTGGTCGGCATCCATCTCGGCCCCGACGCCAATCGGCAGCGTAAACTTGTCCCGAATGTGGCCGATGATTGCGCCGTAATAGGCCGGTTTGCCACGTGGCACGAGATGGTCGTTCAGCACTTCTTGCAGCGTAAGCGACGGCACATTCGCGCCGGTTGTGCAATTCGAGCACTGGCCCCAGATCACACCTTCGACCTGATCCAGGATGCCCGCAATCGCAAGCTGAGTGAGCTTCCGGTCGATTTTATACACGCGTTCATCCACATCCTCCAGAAAGAGCAGGTGCCCCGACCAGTCGGGCAGGTAGGGTGATCCGAGCATTGAGGTGATGACGGACAGGTTGCCTCCGACCAGGCGGCCACGGGCGCGTCCGCCGCAGATTGTGTGGATGGCATCGGTCGGCGGGTTCGTGAGGATGGGCGTACCGCCGTCGAAAAGCACGCTTCTCATATGATTGACCGTGCGGCTGCTCCACGTTGAGATGCCTACCGGCCCATGAAATGACACGACTCCGCTGCGCGCATACATCGCCAACAACAGCGATGTGATATCGCTGAAGCCCATCACGATTTTGGGATTCCGCCGTATGACACCGAAGTCGAGTCGTTCGAGGATACGATTCACGCCCCATCCGCCACGCAGAGCGAGAATGGCGTCGATGCGGTCATCCTCGAACATCTCCATGAGGTCAGTGGCGCGCTCGGCATCCGTGCCTGCCAGATAGCCGCGCCGATTGAGCGCGTTGCGGCCGAGGTGAGCGTTGAGGCCGAGCGAGGCGAGCGTTTCCTGGACGGCGTTGACATCGGCTGGGCTGGAGATGACACCGGCCGGACTCACGAGTCCGA
>CAZRTY010000034.1:0-13700 GCA_964603055.1 uncultured Rhodothermales bacterium
AAATGATGCAGGGCGGCATTCCGATGCTTGATATTTCCCTCTCATGATGTAATGGATGTCTCGTGGCGGTCGGTGTGACGCCGCCTCTTCTGTCCCGTCCCAATCGTGTGTATGACTCGTCGAAAGCTACTGGTGAGGTTTCTGCAGGCCTTTGGTGCCGGCGTGGCCGGTGTCATTGGCATTCCCGCTTTGCTGCACGTGATGTCGCCCGTGGTGCGCCGCGATGATGAAGCTCTGTGGCGGGTGGTAGGCTCGGTCGATGATTTTCCGCGGGGAGAAGTGCGCCGTGCGTACGTGGAAGTGCCGCGTGAGGACTGGGCGAGATCTCTTCGTGAGAAGAGCGTCTATGTGTGGCATTCGGAGGAGGAGGGACCCGTCGTGTTCGCTCGAAATTGTACCGACCTGAGTTGTCCGCTCGAGTTCGATAGCGGCAGCGGCTGGTTTTTCTGTCCGTGCCACGGCGGCATATTCGACCGCGACGGCACGCCCAAAGCCGGCCCTCCGAATCGGCCGCTCTACAGATTTGCCCGCCGCGTTCGTGATGGCGTGCTTGAGATCGACCTCCGGTCGTTGCCGCCGCTCGTGTAAATCCGCTCCTGTTGTAACAGCAGCGCAGTATAATTCCCTCCCACTTCACGCTCACCCCCAACGTTTTGTCGCGCTGGAAGCAATGGATCGTGGATCGTTTCGGTCTCGAACCAATCCGTCAGAACACGATGGATCGACGGGTACCGCGCGCGCCATGGTATTATGGGGATGGGGCCTCGCTCTTGCTGCTGCTCGGCGTTCTGGTGGCAACGGGCATGATGATGACGCTCACCTACACGCCCTCACCGGACGGGGCGTACGACAGCGTCCGAGCGATTACTGAGGTGATGGTGATGGGCGGGTTTATCCGCGCCCTGCATTACTGGTCGGCAGGCATGATGGTGGTGATGGTGATCTTCCATCTGATCCGCACCATTCTGATCGGCGGCTACAAGTTTCCGCGTGAAGGCACCTTCCTGATCGGCGTGGTCATGCTGTTCGTCGTGCTCTTCATGTCGATCACCGGGTATGTGCTCCGGTGGGATGCACGTGCGCTCTTCGCACTCAACGTCATCCTTGCTCACTTCCAGCATGTACCGCTGATCGGCGACGAGCTCGTCTTGCTGGTTCAGGGCGGTCCGGAGCTGGGCTCAGCTGCCCTGACCCGGCTTTATGCGCTGCACGTGATCATCGTGCCCATGCTTCTTCTGGGACTTACCGGATACCACGTGTATCTGGTGATCTTGAAGGGAACGACCTCGAAAGAAGAGCGGCGGCGCCCGGTCTATTCAGTCGAAGAGCAGAAGCGCGTTTACGAAGCCGAGAGTGAATCGCCCGAGACCGGCGAGACGTTTTTCCCGTTCACGGCGGCCAAGTCGGCGCGCCTGGTGCTCGTCGTCTTCGGTATCGTGCTGGCCCTGGCGGCGTTTTCGGGACCGCAGATGCTCTATTCCGAAGCGAACCTGATCGACGCGCCGGCGCCGGCCGAAGAGTGGTGGTTCTGGTGGTATAGCAGTCTCATTGCGCTCACGCCCGCATGGCTCGCGCCTTACGTCATTGTGATGCTGCCGATTGCAGCGTTTCTCGCGCTGACGGCACTGCCGCTGCTCGACAGGAGCCCGTACCGAGGCATCCGCCGCAGACCGGCCGTCGTGGTGAGCTTGTTTCTGCTCGTGCTCGTCGTACTTGGCCTCACCAACCTCCGCTACTTTTCTCCGTGGACCGGCTGGCCGCAAGCGGAACCGCCCGCCATTCCTGAAGGCGTCGAAATAACCGCAGGCGCGGAGATCGGGCGGCATCTCTTCGCCGATTTCGGCTGTAACACCTGCCACGCCGTGGCCGGCGATGGTGCCCGTGTGGGGCCGGATTTCGCTGATCTCGACGACCCTGCCGACCGGGAAGACATGCGCGCGTACATCTTGAATCCTCCTCCGGGTGTGGCCATGCCGGGATATGAGGGGCGATTGACAGATGAGCAGATGGACCGGTTGCTGGATTTTGTGATGGAAGCACAGACCTTCCCGCGTCGATGAGACCACTCGCTCGCGATATCGCACGCATGCCATTTCTGCAGCGGCCGGCCGCCGCCGTGCCAGCGGCGCTGCTGCTTCTCTTCGGCACTCTGGTTTCGGGATGTGGCGGCAACGAAGTCCAGTCGATGCTGAAGACGGAAGGCCCGGCTGCGAGCGAAGTAGCGGGACTGTGGTGGCTGATGTTTGCCATGGGCGGGACGGTGTTCGTACTCGTGCTGGTGCTCACGGCGATGGCCGTGTTTGGCCGGAAGTCGGACGACGGTCCGCCGCTGGGTGCGAATCGGTTCGTGCTGGTCGGCGGCATCATCATGCCTGCCGTCGTACTGATTGTGCTCCTGGGCTTCTCGCTAAAAAGTACATTCGCAATCCGGATTCCCGAGTCCGACCTCGTGATCGATGTCGTCGGGCATCAATGGTGGTGGGAGGTCAGTTATCCCGATGAGGAGATCGTCATTGCTAACGAGATATACATTCCTGCCGGGCGACCCGTCCGGCTACGTCTTACCGCCTCCGACGTCATCCACAGCTTCTGGGTGCCGTCGCTTCATGGCAAGATGGACATGCTGCCCGGCAAGACGAATGATTTCTGGATCGAGGCCGACGTACCGGGGCTCTATCGCGGCCAGTGCGCCGAGTTCTGCGGCACGCAGCACGCACTGATGGCCTTCTGGGTGCATGCGCTCGATCCCGATGAGTTTGACCGCTGGGTGGAGAACCGGCAAACGACGTCGACCACACCCGAAACGCCGCAGGAGGCACGTGGATATGAGGTCTTCTTCGAGGCGGGCTGCGAGACGTGTCACGCTATCGATGGTACGCCCGCCGTCGGCACGGCAGGCCCGGCGCTGACAGACATCAGCAGCCGACTGACGCTCGGCTCGGGCACGATCTACAACAGCCGGACGAACCTCGCCAACTGGATCGTCAATCCGCAGGCCGTCAAGCCCGGCAACCTGATGCCCAACACCCACCTCTCTCCGGAGGATCTCGAGGCGCTCATCGATTACCTCGACCGACTTCGATAATTCCTGTCCGCCACTCTTATCGACCACAAACGACATTCCGTGCCCACCCAGCCTGACAAACCGCGGCCTTCAGACGAGTTCATCCGCACGTGGCAATCGCCGCCCGGACTGCTCGGCTACCTGTCGGTGGTGAACAACCGCCCGATCGGCCGGCGCTTCATGGCCGTGGCGTTCGGCTTCTTCCTCGTCGGCGGTGTGCTGGCGCTGATCATGCGCATCCAGTTGGCGGTGTCGGGCAACACGTTCCTGGGCCCCGACGGCTTCAACCGGCTGTTCACGATGCACGGCGCCACGATGATGTACCTCTTCACGGTGCCGTTTCTCGAAGGTCTGGCGATGTACATGCTGCCGCTGTTGATTGGCTCACGCGATGTCGCCTATCCGCGGCTGTCGTCGTTTGGTTTCTGGACGTTCGTATTCGGCGGCGCCATGTTCTACACCAGCTTTCTGGTGGGGGATGTGCCCGACGCCGGGTGGTTTGCCTATACGCCACTCTCGCGGCAGGAATACAGCGGCGCCGGCATTGATTTCTTTCTGCTCGGTCTGGGGCTCGTCGAGATATCAGGCATCGCTGCCGGAGCTGAAATCATCGTGACCGTCCTGAAGCTCCGCGCGCCGGGGATGTCGATCAGCCGGATGCCACTCTTCGCGTGGGCGATGCTGGTCGTCGGCTTCATGATCCTGTTCGCATTTACGACGCTGCTCGCCGCAACGATGATGCTCGAGCTCGACCGTGCCTTCGGGATGCACTTTTTCAACCCAGACGGGGGCGGCAGCACCGTTCTTTGGCAGCATCTCTTCTGGTTCTTCGGTCACCCGGAGGTCTACATCGCGTTCATCCCGGCCGCGGGTCTGGTTTCGACGATAATCCCTGTCTTCGCTCGCCGGCCGATCGTCGGATACAAGCTCATCGTCGTCGCACTCGTGGTGATGGGATTTGTGAGCTTTGGATTGTGGGCACACCACATGTTCGCCACCGGGTTGCCCGAGCTCACGCTGAGTTTCTTCACGGCGGCAAGTTTGATGATCGGCATCGCGAGCGGCATCCAGATTTTCGCGTGGATTGCGACGCTGTGGGGGAGGAGGCCGGTACTGCGACCGCCGATGCTGTACATGCTGGGCTTCGTGTTTGTCTTCGTTGCCGGCGGCGTCACGGGCATCATGGTGGCGGTGCTGCCGTTCGATCTTCAGGTGCACGATACATATTTCGTGGTCGCTCACTTCCACTACGTGCTCATCGGCGGGGTCGTCTTCCCCATTCTTGCCGCTATCCATTACTGGTGGCCGAAGATCAGGGGGAGGATGCTGGATTATCGCCTCGGCGCCATCGAGTTCGCACTCGTCTTTATCGGCTTCAACGTGGCGTTCTTCCCCATGCATCTCATGGGCTTTGAAGGGATGCCACGCCGCGTCTACACGTATCCTGAGGAGCTGGGACTGGATACCTACAACATGATCGCCACGATCGGCTCGTTCGTGCTGGGCGCCGGTGTGCTGGTGCTCCTCATCAATGTCATCCTGAACCGGTTGACGCCGCGCGACGCCGGCCCCGACCCGTGGAATGGCCAGACACTGGAATGGCAGATCTCATCGCCGCCGCCGGTCTACGGATTCTTCGCGCCGCCGCTGGTCCAAAGCCGTGAGCCCGCGCAGCATCCGGCCGATCCCAAGCTCTTTCCGGACATCGTGCAGCGCGCTCGATCGGCGCTCGCCGGGCGCCCTGTCGACTTCAGGGCGGAGCTTGCCACCGATACCCTCACAGGGATGCCGGTAGCCGTTCACCCGCTATCGGGACCGACCATTGTGCCTTTCTTGTCGGCTGTGGCGCTGCTCGTCGCATTCGTCGGCGTGCTTTTCAGCTATTACCTCATCACACTATTCGGACTCGTGTTTCTATTCGGAACGCTCGTTCGGTGGCTGTGGCCGGACGAAGAGCGGCTCGAGCGAATCCGTTCAAGCGAAGTCGGTACGATCTCCGGTCTCCCGATGATGACGACCGGATCGGGTTCGATCGGGTGGTGGGGGATGATGTATCTGTTGGGCGTGCTGGGGATGGTCTACGCCGTGATGAACTTTTCCTATCTGTACATCCGCCTGCTCGCCGATGAGTGGCCGCTGGATGGTTTGCCGATGCCGGGCTTCGCGCCGATCCTCGTCGCCTGTGCGTTGATTCTCGCGATGACGGCGACGGCATTTCTTGGGCGAAGGCTTGCCGACGGTGGCCGCATCCAGCTGGCTCGTGTTGTGCTGGCCTCGGGTGCACTGTTCGGTCTCGGCGTCCTCGCCATCCAGGCGTATGAACTGATTTCGACTGGATTTACGCCGCAGACGAACGCATACGGCACCGTGTTTTTCGTGGCCCACTACCTACAGATGACCACCACGTTCGTGGCCGGCGTCTTACTCATTGCCGCCGCCGCCAGAATCTGGCGGGTTGAGACGTCACTCAGCGAGCACCAGGAGCTGCATATCCACATCACCTCCCTCTACGTCTACTTCATTACCGCCGCAGGCTTGGTGACGTTCGCCGTGGTCTACGTGCTTCCATACTTATAACTGCGATGGAAACCGGAGATCAAAACATCAAACAATCCCTTCTGTGGTTCTCGCTGCTCGGCGCCGCCGTGGCCTGGTTCGCTCGATTTGTAGTCGTGTGGGCGGTCTCCGAGTTCGGGTGCATGGATAGCGCGGAGGGGTTTCTCGGTTTCGACGGACCGATGATTCCGCTGACTATGGCGACGCTGCCCTTCCTGATGCTGGCCATCGCCGCCCTCGTGGTATCATGGCGGCTCTATCGCCGAAGAGACGTACGGGGGAGGGATGATTCGTTCATGATCAAGGCCGGGTTGATCACGAACGCGATCTTCGTCCTCATCATTATTGTGGAGACCGTACCGGTCTTCACGTTCCTGGATATTTGCCGCTTTTCGTCTGGATTTTGAGTCGATCGGGTTTTGGATTTGTGTGGGATGTTTGCTGAATCATTCGAAATCGTGAGTGCGATGATGACACCAGCCCAGGCGGCCGGCTCGTCGCAGCTCCATCACCACCACCACCACGGTGGCGGCTCGTGGCTTACGATCTGGTCGTCGAATCTGCGCGTGATCTTCGGCCTCGGTTTGATGGCTCTCGTGTACGGAGTGGGGTTATATCGGCTCTGGGCGAGAGCGGGGAAGGGAGCCGGCGTGAGTACCGGCCGCGCATTGAGTTTTGGCGCCGGCTGGGTAACGCTCGTCATCGCGCTACTGTCACCGCTGGATGCCATTGCGGGCGAGCTCTTCGCGATTCACATGATCCAGCATCTCCTGATTATCCTCGTGGCGGCGCCGCTTGTGGTATCAGGTGCGCCGTTCTTCGTCGCGCTGTGGGTATTGCCGAAGGAACCACGCCGCCGCGTCGCCTCGGCCTTCAACCGCGATTCAGGGGTACGAGCATCGTGGGATGTCGTGTCTCAGCCGCTTCTCGTCTGGTCGGCGTTCTTTGCGACACTCTGGCTCTGGCACATTCCGGGACTCTACGAAGCCGCGCTGCGAAGTCAGTTCATCCATGACATCCAGCATCTCGGCTTCATGATGGCGGCGTGCATGACGTGGTGGATACTGCTGAACCCGATGGGACGCCTCCGCCTGACGCGTGGCACCGGCGTGCTGTATCTATTTACCACCGCGCTGCATGGCGCTGCGCTCGGCGTGCTCCTCACGTTTTCGCGCCAGGGTTGGTACGATTATTATGAACAGACAACAGCGGCATGGGGGCTCACCTTGCTGCAGGATCAGCAGATTGCCGGTGTGATCATGTGGATGCCGGCGAGTTTGCTATACATCGGGCTTGCCGCCTGGGTGCTCACGCTATGGATCCGTGAATCAGAAACGGCCGACCGGAAACTCATGCGGTTCGCAGCCTCGCGCGGTTCTTCGACAATCGAAGACGACCGTCAACGACTGCTGAACGGCACGCAGTAATTCTACCGGATGAAGACCCGGTCGAGCACTTCGCGCAACTGCTGACGCGTAAATGGCTTGCCGAGGTAGTCGTCAAATCCGCTGCGCAGCAATCGAGTCCGATCCCCCGGCAGCGCATATGCGGTTACGGCCACGACGGGCGTCTCATGGTAACCCTCGACTTTGCGGATTTCCTCCAGGACCTCGGGCCCGCCGGTGCCGCTTTCGAGGTTGATATCCAGCAGAATCGCGTCATACTGCTCGCGTTCCACACGTGCCATGGCATCGCGAGCGGTGGCGGCATCGTGCACCTCGTGATCCTTTCGGAGGAGAGCACGCAGCAGCTTCCGTGTGTCCGCCGCATCGTCGACGATCAAAATATTGCGGCGTCTTCCATCGGCGTCTTCGTTCTGCTTCACGCCGATCGACTCTCGCACATTCCTCGGTAGCGTCACCGTAAAGGTTGTTCCTTCCGCGGGTTTTGACGTGACCTCGATCCTTCCCTTCATCAGGTCAACAAGACGGCTTACGATTGTCAGGCCGAGGCCGGTGCCTTCGTGCGTGCGTGTCAGTCCGCCCGATTCCTGCTGAAACTCGTCAAAGATGTTTGGGATGAACTCCTCGGAGATCCCGAAGCCGGTATCTGCAATGGAGATCGTGACGTCGTCCTCAGTGCTTGTCAATGAGAGCCGAATCTCACCGGAGTCGGTGAATTTGACCGCATTCGACATCAGGTTGGTTACCACGCGGTGGAGGCTTCGACGATCGAGCACTGCCGGCAGGGCGCCGGCCGGTCGATCGAAAACAAACTTGAGTCCTTTGCGCCGTGCCTCCATCTCAGAACTTTCCGAGACGGCTCGCAGCTCCTCGACGACGTCCATCGGGATGGGCTGCAGTTCCATACCGCCGCCTTCGAGCTGCGCGAGGTCGAGCACACTGTTCAGCGTTGCCAGCAGACGCTGGCCACCGTTCTGGATCATCTCGGCCATCTCTTGCATCTCGCCGGTGGCTGATCCGTGCAGGATGTCGGCAAAACCGATGATAGTCGTCAGCGGCGTGCGGATTTCATGGCTGATGTTGTTCAGGAAGACGCTCCGCAGGCGCGCCATCTCTTCGGCCTGCCGCCGAGCTTCGATCAATCCCTGCTCATAGGCCCAGCGGTCCTCAATATCGCGGACGACGGCCAGCACCGCATCGCGATCATCGTACGTCAGCGGTACCGCGTGCAGTTCGACGCGCCGTAACGGTACGCACGGCACGTTGAGGGCAAACTCAAACGGCGGAACGGGTTGGTCTTCGTCCGCCCCGATGATCGAACGGAGGCGCTCTCGAATGTCGGCCGGGAAGTGCTGATAAACGGACTTCCCAATAAGGTCATCGACCGATGCGGCGCCGACCAGATCTGCCGATCGCTTATTGGCATAGAGGATTCGCTCGCCGTCGAAGACCGTGACAGCATCGGGGTGGTTCTCGACGAGTTTACGCCAGCGCTTCTCACTGTCGTGCAGGCGCGTGCGGACTTCCACATCCTCCGTCATGTCGGAAATTGCGCCGACGATCCGCAGGCATTCACCACGATCATTCCGGATGGCATAGCCGCGGTCGAGCACCACTGCATACGAGCCGTCGGATCGCTCAAATCGGTACTCTTCCTCCCACCGTGTGGCACCATCGGCGACGACGGCGTTGATGGCCGCGTCTACCTTGTCGCGATCCTCGGGATGAATTCGGACGCGGCGCCATGCATCGTCCGTTCCTTCGATCGCCTGCACGGCGTAGCCGAAGCGAATACCGAGTGCCGTATTCCACGTGATCCAATCCGTGGCGAGATCCCAATCCCACATGATGTCATCCGTGGCAACGGCCACCATGCGGTACTGATATTCGCGCTGCGCGAGTTCGCGCTCCATCTGCTTCTGCGCCGTGATGTCTCGCAGAACAGATCGTGTCGCTTGCTCGCCATTGAAATCAATTGGCGCCGAGACAACTTCTACGAACCGAGTGGAGCCATCGGGGCCTGTGATCTCAAGCACGATCTGCGGATCGGGTTCGTCCGATTCCGCCAAATGGTCCACATGCTCGAGAAATTTATGGGCTTGATCCGGACGCAGAAACTTCGTGATGCTTCGGCCGATGACTTGCTCGGGAGACGTGGCTCCGAACAACTCAGCGCACGCAGGATTGACGTAGACAAGTCGATCCCGGAAAGAGACGGACACCGCGTGCGGACTTACGTCAGCGTGCGGTTTCCAATTGTGTACCCCCGAGTCCGACGTTAACGGCCCGTCCATCCTCACCGACGCGAGGAGGTCGTGGAGGATGTCAATATCCTCATCCGACCATATACGCTCACTGTCCGAGAACGCGAAAGCTTTCTCTTCGCCCGCTTCCGATGGACGGACGACGAGTGCAGAGACGAAGGGCGGCACCGATTGCGCACCGTCTCCCCCTGCTAGGACAGCCGAGATCTGGCCGGCGTCGAAGCTTCGGTAGCCCTTCCGGTCCGATGCAAATGCATCCGCAAGCCGCCGAGCAATCTCCTGCGCCAGTTCATCGCCGTCGTCGGAAACCGTGTTCCACGTCTGTCGACCGTGCACAGCCGACACGGTGACGACGGCGGCGGCGTCGAGTGCACGCCGGGCGAGTCGCAGCGCTGCGAGCGGTCGCGCAGCCAAATCCGAAGAGTACATCACAGATTCCAACGCGGAGATGTAGACTGTTGATTGAAACAGGGGGACGAAGCCGTCCGCGTTGTATCGGCATATATTTTCAAGTCATAAGAGGTCTCCGAGGAAAGCGTTCCGAACGATCTAGAATCAACGCAGGGTCTATACCCAGTCGAACGTTAGATCGCGATGGGCGGGCAATCGAGATGCACCAAAGGCCGTAACGAATATTGTGGGAAGGAAACGGTGAGTGCACCCGTGCGTCTCGTTGCCGAATCTACTGACAGGAGGGAAGGATGATTACTCGATTAGCCGAGGGAGTGGGGAAGGGACTTTTCGCGGGGTTGGCCGGTACGGCGGCCATGACGCTCGTCAGCACACTTGAGATGAAGGCGCGCGGCCGCGAGGCGAGTACCACACCTGTGGATGCAGTCTCGAAAGTGTTCGACATCGAGCCGGTCGACGAGGATGCGCGGATGCGCCTGTCGAACATTACGCACTGGGCGTACGGTACGGCGTGGGGAGCCGTCCGCGGAGTCATTAGCGCGGCAGGGCTGAAGGGCTACGCCGCCACAGCCGCTCATTTTGCGGCGGTCTGGGGAGCGGCGCTGGTTATGTTGCCCGCGCTCAAGGTGGCACCTCCGCCGAACGAGTGGGGGGCGAAGGAACTCGTGCTCGACGCACTACACCACGCCGTATATGCTGCCGCCACCGGTGCCGTCTACGATGCGCTCGACACCTCTCACGGCACCGCCGCTGAGATCACAGGCCAGATAACACGCCGCAGACTCACGTAGTGCCGCTTCAAGCCGGCGTCGAAGTATTGCGCTCAGCCGCCTTCAAAAAGCTGTCGACCCACCAGTAGATATCCTCTTCGGCGATGTTCTGACGCATGATCCGCATCCGCCTTTTCCGCTCATCGGCCGGCATTTCGTAGGCGCGGAGGATGGCCTCGGCCATGCCGTCGGTATCGTACGGGTTCACCATGAGGGCGCCGCGCTCGAGTTGCGGTGCCGCTCCGGCGAACTCACTCAGGATCAGCACGCCGTCTTCGTTCAGGTTTGTCGTGCAATACTCTTTCGCCACCAGGTTCATGCCGTCCTTTAGTGGCGTCACGAGCATCGTATCCGATGCCCGGTACAGCGCGATAAGCTGAGCGTGACTCAGGCTTCGGAACATGTAGTGGATGGGCACCCAGCCGGGCGTAGTGTACGTGCCGTTGATCTCGCCCACCATTTGCTCGATCTCCTCCTTGAGGCTGGCATATTCCGGGATTACGTCTCGGCTCGGGACGACGAGTTGCAGGAGGGTTGCCCGCCCGCGCAGCTCGGGATATCGCTCGAGTGCCATCGCGAAGGCGCTCAGGCGCTGAGGGATTCCTTTCGTGTAGTCGAGTCGGTCGACGCCGAGCGTCATGTAGCGGCCCTCGAATCGCCGCAGCAAACGCGACCGTTCGTTCTCGACCTCCTCGGAGCGCGCGATCTCTTCGAAATTGTTGGCGTCGATCGAGATAGGGAAGTAGCCCACCCGCGAAATATGGTCATCGATGCGCACCGCCCGCAGCCTGCCGTCGCCTTCGATTTCGGCATCGGGAAGGAGGTGATGCACACACTGCAAATAGTTCTCGCGGTCGCGCTCCGTCTGGAAGCCGACGGCATCGTACTGAAGCAGACTCCGGAGGATTTTCTCACGCCACGGCAGCTTCGCGAAGATATCAGCCGGCGGAAATGGCGTGTGCAGGAAAAACTCCAGACCTCCTTTGACCCCGAGCTCCCGAAGGCGGGCCGCCACGCAGATCAGGTGGTAGTCGTGCACCCAGATCACATCATCATCAGACGCATGCTTATGCACGACGTCGGCAAACTTATTGTTGACCGCTAGATACGCATCCCAGTAGTCCGCGTCGAAATTGGCGCGGGTCTGTAAATCATGCAGCAGCGGCCAGAGCACTTCGTTTGAAAAGCCGACGTAATAGCCGTCGTGCTCTTCATCGGAAAGCTGCACCGAAGCAAAGTCGTACCCTTCCTGCTCGGCGAGGTTATTGAGCGGCTCTTCGAGGTCGGCAGGGGTGGCACCTTCCGAATCCGCCCATCCAATCCACATGCCTCCGCGCTGCTTCAGCACCGGTGTCATCGCCGTCACAAGCCCGCCAGAGGATGGCGTAACCTCCCATCGACCCGAGGCGGACTGATTTAATTTAACGGGCAGTCTGTTAGACACGATGATGAGTTTCATGGAGATCGTTCTTGCTAATCAGGCATATGATTTGTTGAAGCGAGCATGCTACATACGCGTTGATTCCGTGAGGTGTTCGGTTTACGTCGGGTACGCACCCCTTTACTGCGGAAGTGACGCATATTCTGAGTTGTATCTTGTCAGGATCGTGAAACTCCTAATCGCATGAGTCAGAACCGCAAAAGTCAGACTCGTGAAACACAATTTGAGGCGATGCCACGGATTGCATTCTGGTTTCTCTTGATCGGCGTTCTAACCAGCGCGGCGTGTACAGCGCAGCGCCAGCATCCCGGCGGCGCTACGTCGAGCGGCGGGGTCTTGCATCCGCTGCAGGAGGCGTACGATGTGATCCACTACGGCATCGCCCTTTCCGTCATGCCGGATCGTCGTGCAATCTCGGGCTCGGTGGACGTCACCGTCGATGTCCTGGCGGATGTTGACAGGTTTTTGCTCGATCTTGACGACAGGCTCTCGGTCCAACGTGTTCGGGAAGGTGGGAATGGCGAGGTGGAGTTCACCCACGGCGACGGCCGCTTGTTCATCACACCAAACTCATCGCTCGTGGCAGGAAGCCGTCGCACGTTCACCATCACCTACAGTGGCGAACCGCGCGTCGCCCCGAATCCGCCATGGATCGGCGGCTTCACCTGGGAGGAGACGGAAGACGGTCAGCCGTGGGTAGCCACGTCAGTGCAGATGGATGGTGCGGATCTCTGGCTCCCCGTCAAGGATCATCCGTCCGACAAGCCCGACTCCGTCACCATCCGCATCACGGTGCCCAAGCCGCTCGTCGTAGCGTCGAACGGCGTGCTTCGCACCCAACACGCGACCGCTGATTCCACGACATTCGAATGGTTCACCGCGCAGCCGATCAGCAATTACAACATCGCGCTGAACATCGCCCCATACGAGACGATCGACACCACCTACATCACGGTCGACGGCATTGAACTACCCGCCACCTTCTGGGTGCTTCCTGAGCGGCTCGACGACGGGCGCCGCATGATGCCCCATTTCCTTGATCAGCTACGCTGGTTCGAGGAGACGATCGGCCCGTATCCGTTCCGCGCTGAGAAATACGGCGTTGCGCACACACCGCACCTGGGGATGGAGCATCAGACCATCATCGCGTACGGCTCGACCTTCTCGATGAATCGGTGGGGATTCGACTGGCTGCATCAGCACGAACTCGCCCACGAGTGGTGGTCGAACCTCGTCACGGCGGCCGACTGGAAAGACTTCTGGATCCATGAAGGATTCGGCACCTACATGCAAGCACTGTACACCGAGCACCTGCGTGGGGCAGACGCCTATCGCGGCGAGATGCAGACGTACCGCCGAACCATCTCCAACCTTAAGCCGATCGCGCCGCGAGAACCACGGACAACCGCGGAGATGTATTTCGCGGAAGACGACACGCAGTCCGACAACGACATCTATTACAAGGGCTCGTGGGTTCTACACTCGCTACGATTCCTGATGGGCGATGAGGACTTCTTTGAGATGCTGCGCCGCTTTGCGTATCCCACGGATGAGCATCGCGCGGCAACGGATGGATCGCAGGTAAGGTTGGTCGACACCAACGACTTGATCGACATCGTGAACGAAGTAGCCGGCGACGACCTGACGTGGTTCTTCGACGTGTACGTCCGCCAGGCAGCGCTGCCAAAGCTCAACGTGCGGCGGCAGGCCGATCAGTTGCACATCGCGTGGGAGGTTGCCGGCGGTCTCCCGTTTCCGATGCCCGTAGAGATCGCGGTAAACGGCGAGCGG
>CAZRTY010000035.1:0-6721 GCA_964603055.1 uncultured Rhodothermales bacterium
TCACTGATGACGAAGGCGGGGATGAGCACGTGGAGCGGGACGTCCTTCTCGGAGTCGAACACCTCCACATTTCCCATGTCCATGAACAGCATGAGATCTTTCTCGCGCGTCTGAGCGAGCATGAACCGCTTTACCGGCTCGCTCGCTCGTTCCATCGCAACGTTCTGCGTCATCTCGCCTGCGAGGTAAGGCTTGAGCGCATCCTCGTTCACACGCTCGATGACGGGGTACATGATGAAGATGGTGAGGAAGATCGATAGCCCGATGATGACCTGGGTCGGTGGCGATTGCTGCATGCCGAGGGCCGTACGCAGGATTCCGAAGACGATGATCAGCCGCGTAAAGCTCGTCATCAATATGATGATGGCGGGCGCGAGCGACAGAACCGTCAGCAGCAGCAGCAGCTGTATCGGCAGCGCGTAGTCTTCTTCTTCCCCACCAAAATTGAGGTCGGGCAGCAGGTTGAATGTAGGTGCAGGGTCAGGCGCCGTCTGAGCGGCGGCCGGCACCGCGAGCGGCGCGGCCAGCAGCATCACGACGAAGAGGACCCGTGCGGCGAGAGAGAAGCGCATCAGTTGCAATTAATTCTCGTTCAGTCCGCGGTAGCGGGAAGCCGCCTGGCGCAGCAGATCGGAAAAGGCGGGCGAGACGGCGGTATCGGGAGCCGATGGCGGTGACGACGCGACGTCGGAATCGAACTCTGAGGCCGAATAGGAGCGAAGGACGGAGATCCCTCCGGATGTGATGCCGAGCAGTAGCACTTCATCCTGACACCGCACGAGGCGCAGCCGCTGGTCCTGGCTGATGGGGATGTCGGAGATGGTGACCATGTGACCCGATGCTGGCGGACCTTGCGTCTTCTTCCGAAGGACGATCGCGTACGTGGCCCCGCCGGCCAGCAACAGAAACGCGAACAGGTAGCCAGGTCGGAATGAGCTGGGCGCCGGCGACTGGGCGATGGCACCCGCGTTGTCGGTTCTGATCTCGGCCGATGACGATGGCATCAGACTCACAGCGGCGAAGAGCAGCAGGAGCCCTAGTCCGAAGAACACGGCGCGCTTAAGAAAGACGCGCGCATCGCGTGGGGGAGCGGATGAGGCCTTTGGGGAAAAATTGGGCAGCATGGCGGGTGTCGGCGGTAGTCGTTTCCGCATCTCAGTGAGATTACCTCGCTTACGGAGGCACGACCACGTAAGGCCAATACGATGCCATGGCCCCTAGCCCGATGCCACCCGAGCCCGTCCACGCCACCAGAGGCCTTCAGCGCGCTACAGGGGCCATAAATGCCAGAAGCGCCGCCCAAATCGGGGCGACGCTTCTCGAAAGGGCAGTCTCAATCCGGCGGAAAAAGCTACCGCCGTTTGTGGATGGGGCGTCAGATGAACGCCTTCGTCCGCTTGGTGCTCGAGACGAGGTTGGTGATTCTAATACCGAACTGTTCGTCGATCACCACGGCCTCGCCTTCGGCAATCAGTCGACCGTTGGCGTAGACTTCGAGTGGTTCACCGACGAGTTTTTCGAGCTCGATGACGCTGCCCGTCGTCAGCCGAAGCACATCGGCAAGGGGCAAGCGCCGGCGTCCGAGCTCGACGGTGACTTCGAGCTCGACTTCCGACAGTAAGCCGAAGCCGGCACCGTCGCCGGAGGAAATCGATTCCTGGCCGAGTTCGGGGAATGATGCGGCTGATATATTCACGTTAGGTACTGATTGCTGCTGACGATCTGGCGCGGGTGTGGGCCCGGCATCCGCTGCCGGCTGCACCTCGGGCTCGGCCTGTGGTTGAGGCATAGCCTTGAGCAGGATCACACCGCGAAGCGGCGCATCAGGTCGGTCGACTTCGATCAGAACCTCTTGAATGAGGTCGTCAATCCCTTCGACAGCATCTTCTGCCTCCGAAACGATCTCGACCTCAAACTCGGGCACGTTCACATCAATGCCCGAGAGACTGCTTCGAATTGTGCCGGCGACCTGCGCGCTAAGCTCACGTATTAGATCATCGGCGCCTTCCTCATCCATCTTAAGCGGAAGACCCAGCATTGCCTGCGACAGGGTTTCCAGCCATTCCTCACTGACGGAGACGCCGGCCACGACCTGACCGTCGGCCTTCAACGCGAGGTTGATCGGGTGCGTAAGGAGGTCGGCGGTGCCTTCGGCCTCGTAGATATTGCCGGCATCGATGCGAACGGCGCTGGCCTCTCGCAGGATGGTTTCCAGGAAAGAGGCGACGGCGTCCGACGCAACGGAAAGTATTTCAGTGAGCCTGACGTTGTTCATCTTCGTCGAAGGGGATTTCCGGTTCGATGACGTCCAGCACGCGGAGGGCTCGGTATCTGCCCGAACGTCCGGCTGCTGCAGTAAAGTGGAGTTTCTTGCCGACCATGATGTCGAGTGGCTCCGTTACACGGCGCTGGAGCGGGATGACATCGCCCACCTGAAGAGCAGACAGGTCGGGTAGGGGAAGGGTGGTCCGGCCGAGTTCAGCGCGGAGATCCACCATGATTTTCTTGAGCGTCTCTTCGTAACGCTCGCGGACTTCGGAGCTGACCGGGGTGGTAGCGCTCGAGATCCACTGCTTCATGCCCGTGCGGCCGAGCATCCGCTCGAGCAGCATGTAGGGATAACACAGGTTGATGTACGACGGCTGGTCGTAAATCATCACGGAAAAGCTGACGACGAGAGCCGGTTCGACGCCGGGGATGATCTGTACGAACTCGGCGTTCGACTCGAACGCGACCTCGTCAATCTCAATCTCGTGGACCTGGCCCCAGGACTTCTGCATCGCCCCGAACGCGCGGTCCATCACCTTGCTCATGATGCGCCGCTCGATCTGCGAGACCTCGCGCGACTGCTTCAGGAACTCGCCCTGGCCGCCGAAGAGCTTCTCGATCATGAACACGACGAGGCGTGGATCCAGCTCGAAGACAAAATTCTGCCCCAGGTTGGTAACCTCAGCCACGTAGAGCGCCGACGGAGGCGCGCTCGACATCACATACTCGGAGTACAACACTTGGTCGACTGCCGAGAGCGAGATGTCGACGATGGTGCGGAGCTGGGCGGAGAGGTAAACCGATAGCTCGCGGGCGAACGTCTCGTGCACGTGGTTCAGCACGCGCATCTGGTCCTGCGCGAAGAGACGGGGCCGCTTAAAGTTGTACGAGTTGACGCGGCGTTCGCTATCCGCGGCCATGATACTCTCAATCGTATCGAAGTCGTACGCCTCTCCTGATTCGCCTAACTGGTTGCGAACCTGGAGGAGGATATCGATCTCGTCCTGATTGAGCGGCTTGGCCATGGGAAAATCCTGCAGGGGAAAGCGGGTTAACCTGTACGGTCTACCCCTCAATCCAAATCCGTGCCATGCCGGGTATCGGCACTACTGCAGCACGTACTGCGTGAAGTAAAGGTACTCGACGGCTCCGCGTTGAAGGACCGAGTTGATGGCGGTAAGCAGCTCGTCCTTGAGTGTTGAGCGGGATTCGAGCGCGGCGAGTTCTTCCACGCTATAGGAGCTGAGCACCTTCAGGATCGTATCTCGAACCACGATCTCTTTCCGGCCGATCTCGGTCACCACATCGGTACTGACGGTTTCCAGGCCGAGGTTGACCATGAGGAAACGCTTGCCGTCTGAGCCGCGCGGGTTAACGATGATATTCTCGAGGCTCGTGAAGTGGCCGTACTCGCGGATCATCTCGGCGTCCGACTCATCGCTGGCGAACCGCATTCGAACCTCAGCGGCTTTGATGGCGATTGACGGATATTGCTGAAGCGCCAGGACGGCCCCTCCGATGGCGGGCAGCAGAATAACCGGTATCAGTACCATCCAGAAGCGGCGGTTTCTGGCCGGCTTTGGAGGTGCCTGATCTACCGGCTCGTCTCCGCCCTGATCGGCATGTAAGGCGTCCTTTCGTTCTGCCATGGCTCCCAGCTAAAAAGTATCTCGACGCGGCGGTTGCGGGCGCGCCCGGTCAACGTGGCGTTGGTATCAACAGGATGAAACTCTCCATATCCGACGGATATGTAGCGATCCGGCGCAATATCGTCGGTGTTCTGAATCAGAAACCGAACGACAGACGCCGCGCGGCTACTCGACAGCTCCCAGTTCGACGGGTACTGTGCCGTCTGGATCGGCCGGTTGTCGGTGTGGCCCTCCACAATGACGGATTCCACATCCGAACCCAGAACTTCCTGGATCTTCCGCAGGACCGTCCGAGATGGATCGATCAGCACCGCCGAACCTGATTCGAACATGACGGAATCAGTGATGGTCACGTGTAGTCCTTTATCGGTCAGATCGATGCGAACTTTATCTTCGAGCCCCGCTTCCTGCAGGTATCTCAGCAGTTCTTCATACCGCTCGGCCTGATCGCGTGAGCGGAAGTCGGCGATGAGCTGGCGCTCTTGCGGCGGGATTACGGCATCGTGGGTTAACACACTTGTGCGACCCTGGAAAAAGCTGAGCGCTTCCTGAAATTTCCGAATCTCCACGGTCGACATCGACACGATGAGCACGAAGAAGGTGAGCAGGAGCGTCACCATATCGCTGAACGTGGTCATCCAGAACGGAGCTCCCGGTGGTCCGTCGTCCTCGTCGCCATCAAAGTTCAATTCATCCATCACAATCTCCTCATCATCATGCCGCGCGTGACAGCGACGGCTCGTCTACCGCACTCATCGGCGCCCTCGGCGTGTCTTTCAGGAAGACATTCAGCCGCTTCTCGATCATTGACGGACTTTCGCCGCGCACGATAGCCATGACGCCGGTGCGTACCATTTCGCGCGCGTTCATCGTCTGGAGCGTCTGCGCCTTCATCTTCGCCGAAGTTGGCAGAAAGACAAGGTTGGCGAGAATGGCACCGTAGAACGTCGTGATGAGCGCCACGGCCATACCTGCGCCAATCTGGCTCGGGTCGGTCAGGTTCTGTAGCATCTGAATCAGACCGATCAGCGTTCCTACCATTCCAAAGGCCGGCGCATAGGTGCCGGCCTGCATGAAGAAGCGGGAGATGAAGTTGAGATCGCGACCCTCGGCAGCCATCCGAGCCTTGAGCAAATCATCGATCTCACTCTCCTCGATGCCGTCGATGGCCATTTCGAGCCCGTACCGCATAAACTCGTCGTCGATCTCGCCGAGGCGGCGGTCGAGAGCCAGCAACCCTTCTCGGCGTGCCAACCGTGCAGCATCCGAAAACTCCTCCACATAGGCGGCCAGATCAGGCGGACGGAAGGCGAAGAAGCGTTTCACCGCTTCGGGGACGACGATGACCTCACGCAGATCAAAGTTGACCAGCAGGGCCGCCACCGTACCGCCCACGACGAGAATCGCCGAGGGTATATCGAAGAAGGTCTGCCATCCGTCGCCGAGGAAAACCACGACGAGGATGAGCAGAACCCCCGATATAAGGCCGATTGGTGTTGACTTCTCCATCAGATCGAATAGTCCGAGTCGTTCAGACCAGTCCGCCTCTCACGCAGCATACTGCGATGTGAAGGGCGGATATGGCTTGATCTCTCTCAGTTCATTCTGGTCATGTAGACGTCGGGCGTCTCATCCTCGTCGACGTCCGAGATCCGGAACCGCTCGATGAGGCGGCCCATCTCGTGCGCCTGCTGACTCATGACGTCAGCCGTCCTGGCCAGCTCGGTCGTCGACTGCGATACTTCGTCCGAGACGTTGGAAATTGATTCGACGTTCTGTGCGATTTGGGTACTGGTGATCGACTGCTGTTCGCTGCCGGCGGCGATCTGATCGATCATCGACACCATCTCGGTGATCGAGGTCACGATGTCGGCCAGCGACGTACCGGCCTCCGCTGCAATTCTCAGACCTTTTTCCACCTCCGTGTCGCCACGGCGCATCGAGTCGACAACATCATTCGTGTTGTGCTGGATGCGCGTGATCATGTCGGCGATTTCTTTGGTAGCGGAGGTCGTCCGTTCGGCCAGCTTGCGGACTTCATCTGCGACGACGGCAAAGCCGCGGCCCTGGTCGCCGGCGCGTGCCGCTTCGATCGCTGCGTTCAGCGCGAGCAGGTTCGTCTGATCGGCGATGTCGCCAATAACGCGGATGATTTCACCGATTTGCGCACTCGAGTCGCCGAGGGCCGTCACCTTGTCGACCGACTCCTTCACGATCTCGGCGATGCGCTCCATGCCTTGCGTTGTTTCGCGGAACGACCCTTCGCCATCTCGCGCAACATCCGATGCTCTGCGCGCCGTCTCGTTGGCGTGATGAGCATTGCGGGACGACTCGGAAATGGTGGAAGACATTTCCTCGACGGCGGCGGCAACTTCCGCAGTCTGGCGAGCCTGGTCCTGCGCACCCAGCGACATTTCTTCGGCCGATGAGGCCACACGGCCCGAGGCTTCCGAAAGACGGGTGCCGGCGCGGTGAACCTGCGCGATCAGCGCGGAGAGATCCTCCACCATCGCGTTGATCTGGTTCATCAGCATGCCGACGTTGTCGTCGCGATGGACCTCGAGGCGCCGCGTCAGGTCGCCGTGCATAACGGCGGCGATGACTTCGGCGATGCAGTCAAACTGCTCCTTCAGGTATCGCCCTTCTTCTTCTGATTGCCGCTGGAGGTCTTCGGCGTGTTCACGGGCGTCAGCCGCGCGGGCCGTCTCGGTTGCCAGCTCCTCATGACTCTGGCGGCTTGCGGCCACCATCTCGTTGAAGGATTTGGCGAGCTCAGCGACTTCATCTCGTCCGACGACGTCGAC
>CAZRTY010000035.1:6821-9179 GCA_964603055.1 uncultured Rhodothermales bacterium
GTGGCAACGAGCACGCGGTTGTCGTCCGCATCGGTCTCCCAGACAAAATCGTCGACCGGCGCTTTCGCTCTCCGCAGCTCACCTTCCAAGCCTTTTGCGGTGATCTCCGAACCTTTGGGGTCGCGGAAGATGCCTCCTTTGACCGCACCTCCCTCGAGCAGCACATCGAGCCGCTCGATCATCCCCTCATCATCCCCCATGATCATGTCAAAGTTCACCTGGAGGGCCAGCGCATTGGAAAGTACGCGGCCCTGGCCTACAAACTGATCCTCGGCGGATCGTTGCGCATACGCCGAGTACACCACGAAGAGGACCAGTGACACGAGTGCCATTCCGCCGAGCAGAATGCCGAATCGTGCGTTCAGGCGCATCGACGAAAAGGATAGCACGCTTTTCTTGTGGGACATTGTAGTAGAGTTTGATTTGGCGATACCCGCACTCGGCTTAGTTGACGGCGAGGTAGTCCGTCCGCTCGAGATATTGATCGGGGATAGTCATCGACGCGGCGTCTGCAGAGCGCTTGTTCACCTTCAGGCGCACGCTCGAGCCGTCCTGGAAGACCGCGAGGTGCGCGCCGGCTTCAACCCACGCTTCGTCCGGAGCCAGCAACGTGATACCACTTCCCGCGGCGTTCTTGATGAGGAAGTCGCGGCCCATGCGGCTGTTGACGACGTCGTCTTTGGAGTCGACCACCCAGATTGCCTGGACGTTATTCTGGCGGACCAGGTCGCGATAGGCCGATGCAATGTCGGAGACGGCGTCGACCTGGGTGATGGCGACGGCGATGCCCGTCACGGCGGAAGCGCGCTGGATAGGCTCAAGAAGGTCGGAGCCCTCGGCGGCGGATTTGCCCCAGATAATGCCGATGCGCTCAACGTTAGGCTGGATCTCCTTCAATACATAAAGCTGCTGGAGAGGAGGAACCGTGGTTGCCGTTGTGGAAGCGGTGACGATGAGGCCGACGAAGACGAGCGTCGCGGTACGGAGAATGGCGTCGCGACTAAATAGGGTACGCATAGTTCTTTCTTGGCGAGAGAATGAGGAGTGTCAGTCGAGTAATCGGCCGATGCGCTCGCGCCTTAAGAGAAGGGCGCGCAAAATGTGCTCGCCCGAGATGCTTGGCGCCTGCTGATAATGCCTGGCTGTCGGCGGCGCCCGTTACTCCCCCTGAGGGCAGGAGGGAGACAAACCTTGAGCGGACGAACGATCTCTAGGCGGGGAGCGCCTGGCGATTCAGGACGCCTTCGACGCAAAGCGGAGCGATGGCGTCGAGCGAGGCCACGGCATCGGCGAGTCCGGCTTCGATCACGGCGCGCGGCATGCCGAACACAACGCTGCTTTGCTCGTCCTGCGCGATGACGGTGCCCCCACGTTCTTTGATCGTACGCGAGCCCTCGCGCCCGTCGCGGCCCATGCCGGTCATGACGACACCCAGTGGGCGTCCGCCGATAACCTGGCAGGCGGAGTCGAACATGACGTCGACGCTGGGGCGGTGCAGGGTCTCCGGTACGCTCGGCGTATGCACGATGATGTCCTCACCGCGGCGCTCGAACGTCATATGCCGGCCACCGGGGGCGATCAGGACCTCGCCGGCGCGCACATGATCGCCCTCGGCCGCCTCGCGCACGTCGAGCGGACTGATGCTGTTGAGTCGCTCCGCCAGCGACCTGGTAAAGTGCGGCGGCATGTGCTGGACAATCAGCACGGGCAGCGGGAAGTCTTCGGGCAACCGGGGCACGACCTGCTGAAGTGCAAACGGACCTCCCGTTGACGTTCCGATGAGCATCACCCGGTGGTTGCTCAGCCGCAGTCGGTTGCGAGGGCGGGAGGGAGGTGCCAGCGTCTGATGGCGGGCCAGAACATGCTTGGAACGGGCAACCGCCTTTACCTTGCTGACGAGCTCTTCCCGAATCCGGTTGATGGCCAGCATCGCGCCGGATGAATCCTTCGGCACGAAGTCGAGCGCTCCAGCCTGGAGCGCCTCCATCGTGGCGGCGGCGCCTTCGCGCGTCAGCGAACTCACCATCAGCACCGGCACGGGTGTCGACGCCATAATCTTGCGCAGCGCCGTCAGCCCGTCCATGCGCGGCATCTCGATGTCGAGTGTGACGACGTCGGGCCGCAGCTCCGCAACTTTGTCGCAGGCCTCCAAACCATCGCGTGCGGTGTCCACTACCTCGATCTCTGGATCGCCCTCCAGCATCATCGAGATGGTCTTCCGCATGAAAGCAGAGTCGTCTACGACTAATACTCGAATCATCTTTTTATAGTCAATCAAGCGGCGTTGCGGAGGCCATTGCGAGGCGTGTCATCGTGCATCCGCAGCAACTCGCCGATATCCAGAATCATAATCACACG
>CAZRTY010000035.1:9279-13514 GCA_964603055.1 uncultured Rhodothermales bacterium
AACTGCAGGCTTTCCTGCTCGCTCATCTCGGCGGCTTCGCGCTCGGTGATCAGCTTTTTCTCGACGGCCTTCCTCTTCAGTATGGAGGGATCCATGCCCGCGCCGTCGTCCTGAATGGTGATGACGATGTGGTTGCCTTCGTGCGCGGCCGTGAGCCGGACGGTGCCCTCCTCGGGCTTCCCACTCGCGGCCCGCGTCTCAGGCGATTCAATCCCGTGGTCTGCCGCGTTACGGATCAGGTGGACGAGCGGATCGCCAATCTCTTCGATGAGCGATTTGTCCAGCTCGGTCTCGGCGCCGTCAATATCCAGCTTGATTCCCTTCTTGAACTCGCGCGCGAGGTCGCGCACGACGCGCGGAAACTTGTTGAACACGCGCCCGATCTGGACCATCCGCGTGTGCATGATTGCGGATTGCAGCTCGGTGGTGATGAAGTCGATCTGAGCGCCGGTCTCCGCCAGCTCATGGTGAACCTCTTCCTGACCGCCGCCAACATCGAGTTCGGATACAAGCTGCGACAGCCGGTTGCGACCCAGCACGAGTTCTCCCACGAGATTGAGCAGGTTGTCGAGACGGTCGACATCCACGCGGATCGTCTCGCCGGTGGTGTTGGCGCGGCGGACCGGCCGGCCGGATTCTGGCGCGGCTGCTTCTTCAGGCGCTTCCGGGCGGCTCGTCTCAACCGCCTTCGGTTCTTCAGCTTTCGTTTCGTTCGTCTCGGCTGGTGGTTGCGGTGCATTCTCAGCCGCGAACTGAGCGAACATCGCTTCGAGCTCGTCCTCCTCTGAATCACCTTCCTCAGCAGCGGACTTCCCCTTTCCGGCGATGGCGTCGAGTGCCGCGATCACCGGTTCGAGGTCGATGGTCTCAAGCTCCTGCGCCACAACCTGCGCCACGAGGACCTTCATCAAATCGAAGGCCTCGAACATGACATCCATCATCTCGGGCTGGAAGTCCAGCCGACCGCGCCGAAGCAGGTTCAGAACCTCTTCGAAGTGATGGGCAAGCTGGTTGAGCTGCTCGAGGCTCAGAAAGCCGGATGTGCCCTTGACGGTGTGGACGGCGCGGAAAATCTCGTCGACGAGCGCCTTGTCGTCCGGCGTTTGCTCCAGTTGCAGAAGGTCATTGTCGAGCCGTTCGAAAACCTCGCGTGTCTCCACGACGAAGCTCTCGACGATCTCTCTCATGTCTTCGGCAAAAATCGGATGTGATGGCATGTCGAATCGAGTTAGAAGCCGTTAATCAGCTAGAGAAACCGGTGTTGAAGAGCGCATCGATCTCGTCCTGCGATGCAGGGCCCGCGTTTTCGTCGGCGCTATCCTGGGCGGGTCCGCCGTCATTGCCGGCCGATGCCGTTCCGGCGCCACTCATGAGCGAGTTGATGAAGTCGTCATCAGCGTGCTCGCTGACGGAGGTATCAGGAGGTTCGGTCTCGGTCTCAGCCTTAGGAATGGCTCCATCGACGCCATGGGAAGACATCAGGCTGTCGACCATTTCCTGGTGCTTGCCGTCGGTATGGTAGCGGGCGTTCGGATCGAACGCGGCCCGCGCATAGATCGGCCACTCTTCGTCGATGAGTGCATTCGGCCCACGGCCAAGGCGGCCGATCAGAGACGTCATCCGCTTGCGGATTGACTCGATGAGATGATTAACCGATGCAATCTGCTGCGCCGTGATGTCCTGGACCTGCAAGGAGATCATGATGCGGTTGACGCGGGCGCGGATCTGATCGAGGATCTCGAGCTCCGGCTCAAAACCGCCTTCGAGCGAGCGCACCGTATCGCTGTGCTCCTGAAGCAGCGCCCGCATTTCCTTCGGTAGCTCAAACCCGTTCTCACGAGCCAGATCTTCGATCATCTGGTTGAGACGGTCGTGTTGCTCGGTGGCTCTGCTCACCGTATCCGACGTCTGCTGGTAGCCTGCGCGGAGCGGCCCCAGTTGTTCGAGCACATCGTCGATTAGATCGAGAATCTCCGTCGTGGCGAGCTCATTAGCGCTCGACACGCTCAGCAACTGAGACGTCGCACGCGGCATCTTCGACGTGCTGTCACGGATCGAGTCGTTGATGTCGTTCAGCAGCGGAGAGATTTCCCGCAGGAAGACAAAGATTTCTTCGAGGAACGGGATTGCGCGCTGGCCGAGCACAAACACCGCCCTCATTTCGTTGATCTTCGAGAGTATCTCGTTGAGGTCTTTGTTCTGCATGTCGGGGTCAGGCCGTTTTGAGAATCGCGTCAATCTTTTCCCGAAGCACCTCGGGCGTGAAGGGTTTGACCACATAGTTGTTAACGCGCGCATGCATGGCGGCGATAACGTCTTCCTTCATCCCCCGGGTGGTCACCATCAGGATGGGCACGCTCTGGTACGGGTCGTTGGCGCGGAGCCATTGCGTCAGCTCGAGGCCGTTCATCTTCGGCATGTTCCAGTCGGTCACCACGAAGTCAAAGCTGCCGGCTTTAGCTTTCTCGATAGCATCTTCGCCGTCTTCTGCTTCCTCGTATTCCGGGTAGCCGATCTCGCGCAGTGCGTTACAGACGATGCGGCGCATCGTCGGCGAGTCATCCACAACAAGGAACTTCATCTTTATCCTACTCGGGCTGATTTCTGAACGGTAACAAGGGGGCTGAGGGCCGGATGCGGCACGTGCCCGTTGGCGGTGGCGTCGGCTCGTCGGTAGACCATCGAGCGCTCGTAGCGCACGGGGCTGAAGCGGTCGGTGACGCCGAAAAGTGTCTCGGAGAAGCCGATGAACAAGTATCCGTCGGGCCGCAGACTCTGGTGGAGCAGATCGAGCGTGCGGCGCTTGGCGTCGGTGTCGAAGTAGATCAACACGTTGGCGCAGACGATGACATCGAAATTCTGCATCGACCGCATGCCGAGCGGGTCCGTCAGATTCAGCTTCTTGAATCGGACCATCTTGCGGATGGAGTCGCTCAGGACGTAGCGATCATTCTGCAGCTTGAAGTAGCTCTTGACCGTGCTCTTGGGCAGCGTCCGAACCGCGTATGGCGCATAGACCGCACGTTCGGCGGCCTCCAGGATATCGGTGTCGATGTCCGTACCGACGATCTCGAACGTCGCCTTCGGATACAGCGGCTGTATCTTCTCTCGAATCATGATCGCGATCGAATAGGCTTCATCACCCGATGAGCACGCCGCGCTCCATATCCGGATATTCGGCGCGCCGGTTTCGGAGCGCTTTCGGATGAGCTCGGGGATCAGGTGCTTCTCCATGACTTCGAGTTGCATCGGATGCCGATTGAAGAACGTCTCATTGATCGTCACTGCGTTGACGAGCACGTTGAGCTCGCCCATCGTGCCTTCACGCCGTACTCGTTCCAGATATTCCTCGTCACTTCGACATCCGAGCGCTCGCAGCCGCTGATTGACCCGGCTTTCGAGGAGGTATCGCTTGTTATCCTCGAAATAGATACCGCTATGGTCGTAGATCAGCCGCCGAAGAGCCTCGAACACATCCGTCTTTATTCCACTCACAGGGCCCACGGTCGATAGGTTAAAATGCGTCGCCGAAGCTCGGCGGCGCGATACGTCAGGCGGCTTCGCGAATCTGGCCGAGTGCGGCCGTCTCGTCTGCCGAAAGGACCTCATCGAGGTCGAGGATGATCAGAAGTCGATCATCAAGCTTTGCAACACCGGTGATGTAGTGTGCATCGATGCCGATGGCGAGATCGGGCGGAGGCTCGATCACGTGTCGGTCTACGCGGATCACTTCGCGCACGGCGTCGACCATAAATCCGACGATCTTCTCGTCGAGTTCGACCACGATGATGCGCGTGTCTTTGTCGGCCTCTTGCGGGTCGAAGCTGAACCGCTCGCGCAGGTCGATCACGGGGATGATGCGCCCGCGCAGATTGATGACGCCCTCGACGAACGACGGCGCATTCGGCACACGGGTGATCTCCACGAGGCGGATGATCTCCTGCACCTTCAGGATGTCGACGCCGAACTCTTCGCCTTCGATGACGAAGCTGACCATCTGGATGATGTCAGACGCCGCAGATTCTTGTTCTTTCATTGATGTCATGTTGAGCGTGAGACAAATTGCTCCATATGGCTTATCGGCTTTATGCCCGTCATCTAAAGTTTTCGGGCGCGCTTAATTCAGTCTTTGCTAAAAAGCAAACGGCTCCGATGCACGGGGCACCGGAGCCGCTGTCACGGTTCTGGCGAAACCTTGATTATCGCTTCAGTTGCACGGTTTCGTGCAGCATCTC
>CAZRTY010000036.1:0-13103 GCA_964603055.1 uncultured Rhodothermales bacterium
CGCACGAACGTCTCGAGCGCCGCTTCATACGCTTCATCCGGATTGATCCAGCTTGTGGTGCGCTTGCTTTCGCGCGAGGCCTTCAGCATGTACTCCCACAGACGGTCGGTGAGATTGTCATGGGAGGAATCGCACCAGAGGGCCACCAGCACCTGGTAGAAGAGATAGACGTCGTCCGGCGATGGACCTCGTTCGGATCGGTAGTCGGCGGCGATCTCATCGAGAGCTTCAAGCGTCGTATCCCAATCGGATACGATCTCGGTTAACGCGACGAGGCGCATCCGCGTGTCTTCGCCGCGTTTATGATCGTGGGTTGCAGTTGCGAGCAGGGTTTCGGGATAGCGCATCGCCCGGAACCGACAATGCGAATGGAAGACGGCCGGTGAGAACGTGGTATGATCGGGCTCGCCCCCAACCTCGTTGACGGCCGCAAGGCGGTGGTACCGATAGAACGCAGTGTCTTCCACACCCTTCGCGGTGACCGGCGCCGTGTATTGTTGGAAACGGCGCACCCAGGTCTGCTGGAGTGGTTTGAGATCTTCGCGGACATCCCCCATGATCACCCGTCGGATGAACTCAAAGACCGACGGATCTGTGGCGGGATTGTTAATCATCGCGCGATAAATGGCCTCGCGAACAACCTCTGATGCGCCTTCTGCATCGTACGGCAGGTACGTGCGGTATCGACCAAAGGCAGCGACAACCTCGCGCAATGCATCCTGCAGGCCGACCAGCGTGAAGTCGCGTGTGTGGTAGTCGGCTTCTGAAATCCGATCCAGCTCGTTGGAGAGCCGCAGCAACTCGCTCACCAGCGACGTCTCCATCACCAGCCGTTTGCTTTCGAGCACGATGCGCTCGAATCCGTGCGACTCGCCGACGTAGCGGCGGTACGTTCGGTCGAGCGCCTCGCGGCCGTCGGCATCCACAAGAAGATTGACGACGTCGTTCATAAACTCGTAGCCCGTCGTTCCGGCTACCGGCCATTCGTCTGGCAAGGTCTCGCCCTGCGCGAGGATCTTCTCGACCCAAATCCGCGACGGCCCGACTTCGGTGAGCATGTCGAGATATCGATGCGGATCGGTGAGCCCGTCAACGTGATCGATCCGCACGCCGTCCACAGCCGGGTGTGTGCACAGCTCACCCAGCAGTCGATGCGCATCCCAGAAGACGTCGTCGTCTTCCATCCGGAGGGCGACGAGTTCGTTGACGTCGAAGAAGCGCCGATAGTTGATCTCAGAGCCGGCAATCTTCCAGTACGACAGCCGCCAGAACTGCCGCTCAAGCAGTTCGTGGATTGCCGTTGGTGGCATCTCGGCGAGCATCTCGTCCACGGCCTGATCCTGCAGCACGAGCGCCAGCCTCACCCGTAGCGCTTCGGCTTTGCCACGCTCCTCAGGCAGGAGCGACTCATAAGCCTCGGCTACCTGTTTGAGATCGAAATATCCTTCCTCACGCTCGAGCGCGGTCAGGATGTATTCGATCAGCGTGCCGTAGGTAGCCGGCGATAGTGCAAACCTGTTTTCGTAGTACGATGCGTAAAAACGACCATCCTCGTAGGTGATTCGGAGCTCGCCCTCGTCGAGCACCTCGCCGTAGGTGCGGCCGAGGAACGGGAGCAGGATCTTGTTCTTGAGCTCCGGCTTGAGCGGCTCCCATTCGATGTCGAAGACGCGCGCATTCGGCGAGTGCGGGCCGAAGGCGAGTACGTCTTGCCAGTATTCATTGCGTGGACCGACGCCGGCGTGGTTCGGCACGAAGTCGAGAATGATGCTGAGGCCGAGCTCGTCGCAGGCATCCGCCAACTCGGTAAACGCCTCCCGGCCGCCGAGGTCGGCACGGACGGCGTTGTGATTCACCACATCATAGCCGTGCGTGCTTCCTTTGCGCGCCTCCGTGATGGGGGAGAGGTACAAGTGGCTGACACCGAGATCGCGCAGGTACGGTAGTATCCGTCGGACGTCGTCGAACTGGAATTCGGCGTGAAGCTGAAGGCGGTACGTCGCGATCATCGATTAGCTGATTTGCTGGCGGAAGATGACGGCGGTGGGGCGAGCGAAACGTATTGTCGACTCATCTACATGCGGCGGCTCCGGCTCGTCGCCCACGTATTCAGACTGCTCACTATGCCAGATCATCCTAAAACCGACCGGCACCTCGGCAGTGACGTTGTTGCCGAAGTTCAACATGAGCAGATCGGCTCCACGTTGCACCGTCAGCAGATCGTCTGATAACGCCTCGGCCAGGGCATGTCCGCGCAGACCGCGGCGGCGCTCGAGCAAGTCACGATACATCGTCAACATTTCGCGATGCGGTGACTCATGAATCTCATCCCATAAGAGCCGGCTCTGATCGAATGTGCTCGGATCTTGCGGATCGGGCACGATGCCGCTGAATCCCTCGAAGTCCCCGAATTCTACGCGTCTGCCTTCGGTGACGGCGCGGCCCAGCTCTTCGTTATGATCGGTAAAGAACAGGAACGGCGCCGTTGCCGCCCACTCCTGACCCATGAACAGCATTGGTGTATGGGGAAGGAAGAGTAGGAGCGCGCTCATCGCCCGGTACGTGGGCATCGGGATGTCGTCGGTAAGGCGGTTGCCGAGCGGACGGTTGCCGACTTGATCGTGGTTCTGGATGAAGTAGATAAAACGATGAGAGGGGATGCCCTCGGGATCTGTACCGCGAGGTTCACCGGTGTTTGGCGCCGTCTGGCCACGATAGTGCCAGCCTTTGTTGATCGTCAGCGCGAGGTCCTCGGGCGTCGTGTCTACAAACGCCGCGTAGTAGCCTTCCGAGTCGCCCGCGGTGCGATGTCGGAGCAAATGGTGGAAGTCATCCGCCCATACGGCGTCCATTCCAAGGCCATCTTCCGCGAGTGGCGTGATGACCGTGTCGAGATTCCGGTGATCTTCGGCAATGAGATATCGTTTGAAGCGCGTGTCGAGCGCTTCGACGCGCTCGGCCAGTTCCGTGAGGAAGTGCTTCGGACTGTCGTCGATCAGCGCATGCGTGGCGTCGAGGCGCAGGCCGTCGAAGTGGAAGTCACGCAGCCAGTACAGCGCGTTATCGATAAAGAAATGCCGAACGCCGTCGCTATGCTCATCATCGAGATTGACCGCTTTGCCCCACGGCGTCTCATGTTTCGATGTAAAGAAGGGGCCGAACGCCGGTGCATAGGCGCCGTCGGGTCCGAAGTGATTGTAAATCACATCGAGGATAACGGCGATGCCCATTTGATGCGCTTCATCGACGAGCCGTCGGAGATCGTCGGGCCGGCCGTAGTTGCGCGACGGTGCATAGAATGAACCGGGATCATAGCCCCAGTTCCAGCGGCCGGGAAAGTCGGCCAGCGGCATCAGCTCGATGGCGTTGACGCCGAGATCCCGCAGGAACGGTAGCCGTTTGCGGACGCCGTCGTACGTGCCCTCCGGCGAAAACGTGCCGACGTGCAGCTCGTAGACAACGTATTGATCGAGCGGGATGCCCGTCCAGTCGGCGTCCGTCCACGCATACCGATCGGAGTCAACGACCTCGGACGGCCCGTGCACACCGTCAGGTTGGAAACGCGAGGCGGGATCGGGAAAGTCGTTGCCGTCCACTCTGATCCGATACCGTGCGCCGGGGCCGATATTCTGGACGACAGCCTCGAAGAAGCCGTCAGATGAGGCTTCCATTGGAATGGATCGGCCGTCGCGATCAAGGACAACTTCGAGACGCTGTTTCTCCGGCGCCCACACACTGAAGCGGACGTGGTTTTCCGCCTCGATGAAAGCTCCGGGACTGGGGAGGTCTGTTTTCATGGATTAGGTCGTCGGGTATTAGCTGAGCAGCTACAATAGTCGGATTTCATGACCTACGTGGAGCGCGTCCGTAGATCTCCGTAATCGACCTGAGATATTCGGCGTGATCATGAGTTAGTTGATCGGGGAGGAGACGCCATCCCCAATTACCCTCGGCCGTGCCGGGAGTATTCATTCGGGCGGAGCTGCCCAGACCGATCAAGTCCTGGACGGGAATGATCGCAACATCGGCCACCGACGACCAGAGTGCACGGATCGACTGCCGAGCAAAATCATCATCAGAGCGGAGGTCGAGATAGCGGCGGGCGTAGCCACGGGCGCGGTCGAACTCGTCGCTCGACTGCGTGCTCGCATGGGTTTGCCACCAACCGGTAAGTGTGTCGTTGTCGTGCGTCCCGGTGTAGGCGATGAGGTCATGGATAAAATTGTGAGGGAGGAAGGTGGAGTCCGGGTCCGACTCATATCCGAACTGCATTACCGCCATCCCCGGAAACCCGAACCGGCGCATCAATTCGCGTACGCCATCCGTGATGATGCCGAGGTCCTCTGCGACGACTGGCAGGCGACCCAACCGGTCGCGCATGCGGCTGAAGAAATGCTCGCCAGGTGCATCGAGCCATTCGCCGTTGACGGCCGTCGGTTCGCGGCCGTCGATCGCCCAGTAGGCGTCGAATCCGCGGAAATGGTCGAGACGAAGTAAATCCACGCGTTCGAGCACGCGCTTGAGCCGCTGGTACCACCAGTCGTAGTCGTTTTGCTGCATCACGTCCCAGCGGTAGATCGGATTGCCCCAGCGCTGTCCGGTCTCGCTGAAGTAATCGGGTGGCACTCCCGCAACAAGCGACGCGTGACCGTGCTCATTGAGATGGAACAGCTCTGGATTAGCCCAGACGTCGGCGCTGTCATGCGCCACGTAAATCGGCAGGTCACCGAAGATGCGGATGTGGCGCTCGTTACAGTAGGCCTTGAGCCGCGTCCATTGCTCATGAAACAGGAACTGCCAGAACTTCTGGCGTCGGATGTCGGTGGCTCGGTCACTGCGTAACGCCTGCATCGCGTCCTGGTGACGCTTTGCGTATTCGGCCGGCCATTCGGTCCAGGTTCGGCCTTCGAAAGCGGCTCGCAGGGTCATGAACTCGGCATAATCGTCGAGCCAGTCTGCATTGGTTTGGGAATAGCGCTCGAACGCATCTCGATCGACGTTGCCATGCCCGCGTTCGAAGTTGTCGAATGCAAGGCTGAGCAGACGCTCGCGCGCTGGAATGAGATTGTGGAAATCGACCTGATCCGCAGCCGGAGTGCGTAGCTCCATCGCATCATCCCGAGACACCAATCCGCGCTCGATCAGGTTGTCGACACTAATGAAGAGCGGGTTGGACGCGAATGTCGACGGGCTGGAATAGGGCGAATGGCCGAGACCCGTTGGCACGAGCGGTAAGACCTGCCAATACTGCTGACGCGATGCAGCGAGAAAGTCGGCGAAGGCGTAGGCCGCGGGGCCGAGATCGCCAATGCCATATGCACTGGGCAGCGATGATATATGAAGCAGAATGCCGCTCGAGCGAGATAAATCCATTGAGGAATAGTCGTAATAGGACCGGGGAAGCGTAAACGAGCTCTTTCTCATGAGCGGCCGAAACTAACGCGCGGCATCGACGGATCATACAGCATGCCGTGGCGGGCCGTGTGTTGTTGCCGTAATGTTATGCCTCAATGTTATGCCTCAGGGTTCGGCGTGGCTGGTTCGCCTGGTTAGTGGGTGAATCGACTGCGCGGCGATCCTGCGTCCGAAGTATGGGCACAAGAGCTGCGGCGCAAGGCGCCGGCCATTGGCGTCCCGGCGCAGCGAGTTTAGATGTCAGCGTGGCCTGACCCGGTTCTTCCCAAACAAATAAGAACCTGCGGGAAAAACGCCACGAATGCCTCCGAGGCGCCGGCATGGCGAGTCAAGGCGGTGGAACGGCGCGACGATGGCCGACGTAAGGCAGCGCACTCCATCAAAATTAATGAGTTAGGATGAGCAGGCACGGCAGAGTTCTCGTAGCGATGAGCGGCGGCGTCGATTCGTCGGTGGCGGCGGTCATGTTGAAAGAGCGTGGCTACGAGGTCGTAGGTATCACGATGAAGACGTGGGATTACACGTCGAGCGGCGGGCGTAATGGGAAGGAAGTGGGCTGCTGCTCGCTCGAGTCGATGAACGACGCCCGTGCCGTGGCGCTGAAGTATGACTTCACACACTTTATCGTCGACATCCGCGAGGAGTTTGGCGACTGGGTGATCGAGCGGTTTACGAGCGAGTACCTCGCCGGGCGGACGCCCAACCCGTGCGTCCTATGCAACACGCACATCAAGTGGGCGGCGCTGATGCGGCGTGCCGAGAATCTGGAGTGCGATTACATAGCGACGGGGCACTACGCGCGCATGCGGCACGATGAGGACCTGCAGCGCTATGTGTTGATGAAGGGGCTCGACAACAACAAAGACCAGAGCTACGCGCTGTGGGGCCTCCCGCAGGAGCATCTGGCGCGGTCGATCTTCCCGCTTGGCGTCTATACAAAGCCGGAAATCCGCGAGCTTGCCGAGCAGTTGGGTCTTACACGCGTGGCCAATAAGCCCGATTCTTACGAGATCTGCTTCATCCCTGACAACGACTACCGGCGTTTCCTGAAGGACCGCGTGCCGGGGCTGCATGAGGAAGTAGGCGGCGGCGCGTTCGTATTGTCGGACGGCACGATCGTGGGCCGCCACGAAGGCTATCCATTCTATACGATTGGCCAGCGGCATGGACTCGGGCTGGCGCTCGGCGCGCCGGTGTACGTGACGCACATCGATGCCGAGACGAACACAATTACCGTCGGTCCACGCGAGGACCTGCTAAAGCAGACATCGACGGCGCGGCAGCTCAATATGATCAAGTACCCCGATCTCCGGGAAGAGCGCACCGCCGTGGCGAAGATCCGCTACAAGGACGATGGCGCACCTGCGCTGGTACAACAAGTCGACGACGACGTGCTGAGTATTTCTTTTGCCGAGCCGCGCCGAGCGATCACGCCGGGACAGTCGGTGGTACTGTATGAAGGTGAGGATGTGCTTGCCGGCGGGTGGATTCATACCGTTGAGACGCCGCAGGCAGCTGAAACCGCTCGAGGAGACGCCGCGCATGACGATGCGTGATATTCGTCCGGCACTGCTCGTGATTCTGGCGGTGATAGCCGGGACGGGTTGCGCAGCACTCGGCGGCGGCAGTTCGCGTAGTGATGCCGGCGTCGTCGAAGGCGTCGGTGTCATTGATGTTGTTGGAGAGGGGAGCCGGAGCTTTGGGATTACCACCGAAAACGGCGCCCGCTTTCTTCCTCGGAATCTGCCGCAAGGATTCCAGCAGCCCGGCTTGTCGCTGCGATTTCGTGCGCGCCTGATTTCGGATGAGATGACGCTTTGGGCGTGGGGCACACCGGTACAGATCGAAGAGCTCGAGGCTCTGTAACGTAGGTGTGACTGTAGGGCCATATTGCAATCCCTTTACAGGCAGTTGCGGCCCTTTTTCTGTAGAATCCGATTTAAGGGCATTCGTAATTGCGAAGCCCAATTCGGAGATAGAAGATGAAGTTTTGGATCAGGGTCACACTCAACGATAGACGTGTGCTGGGAGGATCATTCCATCGACTCTGTCGAGGCTTTCAGCAGGCATTCATTGCTGCTGGAGCACCGCGGGGGATGGCGATGTTCGCGATTGTAGATGGAGACCAGCGCTCGGTCTACTTCTCGCCCGATAGCCTCAACCACGTACAAGACCTCGTTGATGACCATCACGGTGAACCATGCGACGCGCCGGACACGCGTGATCTCACGATGATCTTTGGCGTCCCTGGAGCCGATGCAGATATCTTTGGCACCTCCGATGCTTCCGCCGGTGACGGCGCAGCGGCTGCTATTGCGGTAGCCCGCTGACATAATTGTCCATCAACAGCCGATACGGCAATCAACATGGCCACCGGTTACGCTCATCACACATCCTCAGATACCATGAATGACACCCGGAAGGCGGGCCGCCTCCTGATCGTTGAAGACGATCCCGAACTCAGTACCGGTCTCTTGCTCTTTCTCGAATCCCAGGGGTTCGAGGTCACGCTTGCCAATGACGGCGACAAAGGGTTGGATGAAGCGGTGTCGCTTCCGGGGTACGACCTGTTAGTTCTCGACGCTAAACTGCCGGGACGCGGCGGGTTCGAAATCCTGCGCGAAGTGCGCTCACGCGGCGTGAGTACGCCGGTGTTGATGCTCACCGGGCTAGGCGGGCACGACAGCAAGATGCGTGGTTTCGAACTGGGCGCCGACGATTACCTGACGAAGCCGTTCTCGACGGATGAGTTGTTGGCTCGCGTTCAGGCCATTTTGCGCCGCACCCAGACGGCGGACGGAGAGACGAAGGGGCGATATGAAGTCGGCGGCATCGTCGTCGACCTAGACACGAAGGACGTTCACCGCAATGGCGAGTCGGTAGACCTGACGGACCTCGAGTTCCGGCTGTTGAGCTATCTGATCTTGCACCGCGGCCGGACGGCCACGCGTGAGCAGATTCTGCGGGATGTGTGGGGCTTGCCGTCGGACATTGAGACTCGCACCATCGACCGCCACGTGAATGCCTTGCGCAAAGTGATGGATGGTGAGGACGAGGAATCATGGCCGATTCGAAGCGTCTACGGCATCGGATATAAACTGGTCGATGCATCGCGCGTCGACTAACAGGCCGCACTCACCAGCGCGCGAAGCGAGGCGAGGGGTTCACGCATTCAGTCATGAACCGAGCGCCGCTCCTCGAACATCACGTCGCAATCGATCGAGTCATGAAGAAGGGCATTCGGGCATATCCGGATGCCCTTTCTTCGTGAGTCTTGCCTTTCGTCAGAAGGTGTTGCCGCGCAACACGGTTTGTCAGCGCGCGTCGGATACACTAACCGCAGCGCATCCTTAATCACATCCGAAATTTTATGTCGAAGTCCGCCCGGCCAGACGTCATCGATCATGAACCGCCTGCCGACACGTTTCTCGAGGATGTGATCGCAGGATTGTCGGCCACCCCCCGGACGCTGCCGAGCAAGTACTTTTACGATGCACACGGTTCGCATCTGTTCGATCAAATCACGGAGCTCGACGAGTATTATCTGACGGATACCGAGATCGGCATTTTGAAGCGCCACGGAGCGGATATGGCGGCGATTATCGGTCCGAGCGCAATGGTGATCGAGTACGGAAGCGGGAGCAGTATCAAGACGCGAATCCTGCTCGATCATCTACAAGAGCCGGCGGCATACGTGCCGGTGGACATCTCGCGCAGCCATCTAACGGCAGCGGCAGCGGCGCTCGCAGCCGAGTACCCGGACGTCGCAATTCTCCCGGTGTGTGCTGACTACACGCAGGACTTCGAACTCCCCAAACCGGATCGGCCGGTCGGGCGCCGGATTGTATTTTTCCCGGGCTCCACGATCGGCAACTTCACCCGGAGGGAAGCGGAGCGGTTTCTCCATCAGGCCTCACGCGGCACGGATGCTGTTTTGATTGGCGTCGATCTGCCGAAAGATGCACATGTTCTTGAGCGAGCCTACGACGACGAGCATGGCGTCACGGCTGCGTTCAATATGAACTTGCTCACTCGATTGAGTGAGGAATTGGGTGCCGAGCTGACTGCTTCAGACTTCCGGCATCGGGCGCACTTCAACGAGGCAGAGTCGCGGATCGAGATGCATCTCGTTGCTACACGCGCCACTGAAATCCTGATTGGTGGTCGGTCATTCCACTTCGAGCAAGGAGAGTCCATCCGCACCGAATACTCGCACAAGTACTCGTTAGAATCCTTCGCAGTGCTTGCCTCCAACGCCGGACTTCGTGTGCAGAAGGTCTGGACGGACGACCGTGAATACTTCAGCGTGCAGTACCTCGAACGGGAATAGCAGGACGCGTGGACAGGCGGCCTTAATGTGATTTGTGGCGCCGTCCTCCCACTTACGCGATAGCTTGTGTGCAAACGTCAGCGTTATGCAAAACGCCCTTCCGTCCGTAGACGAAAGGGCGTTTATGCGTTCCTGACTGCTTCAGCAAGCAGGCTCTATTCTTTTGCGCCTTCTTCGGCAGCTTCAGATGGCGACTTCTCGTCGTCCGCTTCATCCGACGCATCGGGCTTGTCCGACACCTTGTCTTCAACCTTGGCTTTTGCCGGCTTCGGCGCCTTGGCTTTGATCGTTTTGAGTGTCAGGATTTCAGCCTTCTCCTTTACGTCATGGACGATCTCAATCGCATCCCCATCACCCAGGTCCGACGAGAGAATGGCTTCAGCCATCGGGTCCTCGATGTATTTCTGGATGGCGCGGCGCAATGGACGTGCACCGAACTTGGGATCATATCCCTTATCCACGAGGAAGTCCTTCGCGCTCTCTGCCAGCTCCACCTCGATACCAAGGCCGCGCGCCCGATTGAGCAGCTCGGTTGCCATGATGTCGATGATCTCGAAGATGTGCTTCTTCTCGAGCGGGTGGAAGACGATCATGTCGTCTATGCGGTTGAGGAATTCGGGGTTGAAGACCCGCTTCAGCGCGTCCTCGACCGTCGACTTCATCGACGCATAGTTGTAGACCGCATCGTCCTGCGCGAAGCCGATGCCTTTGCCGAGATTCCGGATATCACGTGCGCCGATGTTCGACGTCATGATGATGATGGTATTCCGGAAGTCGACGCGGCGGCCGAGGCCGTCCGTCAGGACACCGTCGTCCAGAACCTGGAGTAAGATGTTGAACACATCGGGGTGCGCCTTCTCGATTTCGTCGAGCAGCACGACCGAGTACGGCTTGCGCCGAACCTTCTCAGTGAGCTGGCCACCTTCTTCGTATCCGACGTACCCTGGAGGTGCACCAACCAGACGGCTCACCGAGAACTTCTCCATGTACTCTGACATGTCGATACGGATGAGCGCATCCTGAGAATCGAACAGGTACTCGGTCAGAACTTTCGCCAGTTCAGTCTTTCCGACGCCGGTGGGGCCGAGGAAGATGAACGAGCCAATCGGTCGCTTCGGATCTTTGAGACCCGCGCGCGTCCGGCGGATGGCACGAGATAGCTTCTGGATCGGCTCTTCCTGGCCAACGACGCGGCCCGTGAGCGCCTTCTCCATCTCGAGCAGTTTCCGGCTCTCCGGCTCGGAGATCTTGTCAACAGGAATACCCGTCATCATGGCGATGACTTCGGAGATATCCTTCTCCGTGACGTCGTAGACCTCACTTTCGGCTTTACGCTCCCATTCCTGCTTCGCTTCCTCAAGCTGCTCCTGGAGCTTCTTCTCCTTGTCGCGCAGCCGTGCCGCTTCTTCGAAGCGCTGGCTCTTCACCACCTGGTTCTTCTCTTCCCGCACCTCCTCGATTTTGTCTTCGAGTTCGAGGATTTCCTTGGGAACGCGGATGTTGTTCAAGTGAACACGCGCGCCCGCCTCATCCATCACGTCGATGGCTTTGTCGGGCAGGAAGCGGTCGGTGATGTAGCGATCCGACAGGCTTACTGACAGCTCGAGCCCTTCGTCCGAGTAGCGTACGTTGTGGTGCTCCTCATACCGATCCTTGATGTTCTTGAGGATCTGCACCGTCTCCTCCGGAGTGGAGGGATCGACGAGGATCTTCTGGAAACGTCGATCGAGAGCGCCATCTTTTTCGATATACTGGCGATACTCGTCGAGCGTCGTTGCGCCCACGCACTGGATCTCGCCACGCGCGAGCGCCGGCTTGAACATGTTCGACGCATCGAGCGAGCCGGACGCCCCGCCCGCGCCAACGATGGTGTGCAGCTCATCGATGAAGAGAATGACGTCCGGGCTCTTCTCGAGCTCGTTCATCACCGCCTTCATGCGCTCCTCGAACTGACCACGATACTTGGTGCCTGCCACGAGTGCCGCAAGGTCCAGCGTCACAATGCGCTTCTCAAAAAGCACGCGGCTAACCTTACGTTGGATGATACGCATCGCGAGGCCTTCGGCGATTGCCGTTTTACCTACGCCCGGCTCACCAATCAGCACCGGATTGTTTTTCTTCCGGCGACTAAGTACCTGCGCAACACGTTCTATTTCCCGCTCTCGACCTACGATCGGGTCGAGCTTGCCTTCTTCGGCCAGTTTGGTCAAGTCCCGGCCGAAATTGTCCAGCACCGGTGTTTTGCTCTTTTCCATTTTGCTTCGCTCCTTGCCCATTCCCGTGGATGCTCGTCCACCACCCTCGCCGCCCCGCGACGAGGCCTTTCCACTGATGATCGAGTCGAGTTCACTACGTACGGCATCATACGTCACTGAGAAACCCTGCTGCAAAATCTGAGCCGCAATGTTCTCGTCATCTCTGAGCAAGCTTAGGAGCAGATGCTCAGTTCCAATCACGTCGCTCTTATACAGCTTCGCCTCGAGGTACGTGATTTTGAGGACCTTCTCGGCCTGCTTGGTCAGTGGTATGTTGCCCGGGGCGAATGCGCCGCCCGTGCCGCGAACCGTGTCTTCGACCGCCTTGCGCAGCTTGAGCAAGTCACAGCCGAGATTGCGGAGGATCTTGATTGCGATTCCTTCGCCTTCCCGAATGATGCCCAGCAGCAGGTGCTCGGTGCCGATATAGTCGTGCCCGAGGCGTAGCGCCTCCTCACGGCTATACGAAATCACATCGCGCACCCTGTTCGAAAAATTCCCTTCCATAAGTATGTTTTATTCGAGCGGACGTCCGGCGGCTGTCTAGCAGACGCGACAACCGGGCCGCATTGTATCGTCAATCTGAAGGCGTATCGAAGCCTGTGGATGGTACCGAACCTGAATTAGGCTGTTCCACTCCTTAAAGACGCCGAAGCGCGCGACCATCAGACGAGGATCGCGCGCTTCAGGAATAGATTTGCCGTGTCCGAATCTTCCTGTCAGGCGGCAAAACTTGATCCACAACCACACGACTCGGCCGCGTTCGGATTGTCGAATGTGAACCCTCGCGCGTTGAGGCCATCATGATAGTCGACCGTCGTACCGAGGAGGTACAGACCGTGGCGTTTGTCGACGTACGTTAGAATGCCATCGACCTCGTACTCGACGTCGTGCTCTCTTTTCTTGTCGAAACCGAGCACATAGCTCATCCCCGAACACCCACCACCACGGACTCCAACTCGAAGGCCAAAGCCATCCGGGATCTGTTTTGTCGACATGATTTTCTGAATCTCCCGCGCAGCACGATCGCTAAGTCTGATCGGGGACGGGCGGGTTTTCGTCGCGGTTGTAGACATCTTTGCTGCGTCAACTGCGTTTGTTTT
>CAZRTY010000037.1:0-13003 GCA_964603055.1 uncultured Rhodothermales bacterium
GAGGCGCATCCGTCCACACGAGGCTATCGCGGCCAAATACGTGCACCACACGGGCAGTGCGCCGCTTGACGACCTGCTGCAGAAACAAGTCGTCGTCGCCACTTAGTGATTGAAGCGTTCCGCGAAAGCCCTCGGTTCGGTCGAATACGTGCTTACTGTAGAACAGGCTACGGCCGACAGCCATGAACGGCCGTCCGAGTCCTACCGCGGCGGCGGTCTGCTGCCCGGTGATCAGCGTTTCGTAACGAGCAAAAAGATTCAGAAGTGACGGCTCGGATGCATACGGACTGTATCCGATCACCAGCGCGTTTTCATCGCCGGGTGAGCCGTCGCGCAGCCACGACGGCGCCGGCCTGCAGTCAGCATCCGTCAGCGCGAGATTGGGATACCGTGCCTCGCGGATGCCAATCGTGAGCGCGTTCTTCTTCCGCGGATGCACGGGTTCGTCGACGGTGATGAGGCGGAGATTCGGCAAACGTTTCTGCCATTCACGTACGACGTCAGCCGTACGATCGGTCGACGCATCATCCACGACGATCACCTCGTAATCGTCGTGCAGCTGATCGGCGAGGGCGGCCAGTAACGCGGGAAGATTGTTTTCCTCGTTGCGCGCTGCGACGACGACCGAGACGGGAGCGCCGGCTTGATCCGCGGCGTCGATGCGAGGGACGGCCCGCGACGTCGCGGCACGCTCTACACCCAGGGCGAGTGCAATCACGTAGGCGATCTGAACCGCGAAGACCGTCGTAAGCAAAAGGGACAGAAGCATTCGCTGAAATTACTGCACAGATGCCGGATGCTCATGCGGGCCGCAAAACGAAATGCCGGTAGCGACGTAAGTTTGCGCCGCGCCATTCATGTGACACCGTGTAAATGCCGGATTCCACTCCGTCAAAAGACGACAGGTTGATCAAGTCGCTGGGAACGTTCTGGACGATACCGAACATTCTCAGCGTCTTCCGTCTGCTTCTCGTGATTCCGATCGGCTATCTGATTATCAATGATGGGCCGCTTTTGGTGATCGCCGCCATGACGATCGTGGCCGTCTTCACCGATTGGCTCGACGGCTTTCTCGCGCGCAAGCTTAACGTGATGTCGGACTGGGGCAAGGTGCTCGACCCGCTCGCTGATAAATTTGCAGCGGTGGTCATCGTGTTCGCCCTTACCGTGCAGGGGAGTTTGCCGGTCTGGCTGTTGCTCCTGCTCTTAGTTCGAGATCTGCTAATTGTGCTCGGCGGCGTTGTGCTGAGGCGGCGCACGGGCGTTGTGCCAATGAGCATGATGCCGGGCAAGGTGGCGGTAACCGTGCTCGCGCTGACGGTTGTTGCAGCGCTGCTCCGCGCCGACGAACCAATTCTGATGGTGTTGGTCATTGCAACGGCAGTGCTGATGACCTACTCATTTATCGTCTACGCGATTCGTTTCTTCCGTCCGCATGATGCTTCAGAAGATGCCGTGACGGCGGCATCCCGCGGAGCCACCGGCTGAAACGGCGCTCATTTATTTATCTCACATCGCAATGGGCTTTTTCGATCGCTTCAAGGCGAAGGATCAAGAGAAACTCGAAGAGGGACTCGAAAAAACGAAGAGCAGTTTTTTCGGCAAGATCAACCGGGCCGTGCTCGGCAAAGACCGCGTCGACGACGAGGTACTCGATAACATCGAGGAGGCGCTCGTGATGAGCGACGTCGGTGTCAAGACGACGGTCGACATCATCCAGCGGATCGAGGAGCGGGTGTCGCGCGACAAGTACGTCTCGACGGCGGAGCTCAACCGGATGATCCGCGAGGAGATCTCGTCGCTGATGCTGGCTCACGCGCCCGGTCGGCCGAGTTCGTTCGACGCGCCGCTGGCGAATAAGCCGCACGTGATTATGGTCGTAGGCGTGAACGGAGTGGGGAAGACCACCTCGATCGGTAAGATCGCCTACCGCTATAAGGAAGCTGGCCAGAGCGTATTGCTGGGAGCGGCCGACACGTTCCGCGCGGCCGCCGTCGAGCAGCTCGACATCTGGTCTCAGCGGGCGGGCGTACCCATCGTCAAGCAAGGCGAAGGCGCAGATCCTGCTGCCGTCGCCTACGACACGGTGGCCTCCGCAAAGCGGCGCGGCATGGACGTGGCCATCATCGACACCGCCGGCCGTCTGCATACGCGGGGCGGGTTGATGGACGAGCTGACGAAGATCAAGCGTGTGATGGATCGCCAGGTGGATGGCGCTCCGCACGAGGTGCTGCTCGTGCTTGATGCATCTACCGGTCAGAACGCGATACGCCAGGCAGAGGAGTTCACGAAAAGCGTTGATGTCACGGGCCTCATCTTGACGAAGCTTGACGGCACGGCGAAAGGCGGCATTGTGATTGGTATCTCAAACGAGTTCCAGATTCCCGTTAAGTACATCGGTGTGGGTGAGCGGATGGAGGACCTGCAGGTATTCGACCGCCAGGCATTCGTCGACGCGTTGTTTTCCTGAAGCCGTTCATTATTCAATGGGTACCACTCGCAGATAGATTGAGACGGAACGAGCCGTCGTGCGGCATGGGTCGCGGACCGGGTGCGGATATTCACCCGTAATAGCCGCCAGGGATGACCGCCTATAGGTCATTCCATCGCACATCATAGATGTCGGGCGCCGGGATGGCCGCCCACATTGTCAATGACCCCACTGCTGCTCGTCCTCACGATTCTGTCGCTGATCGTGCCGTCGTTCGTATCGGATGACGGCGCGTTTCGTGTCGACGCTGTAGTCGTTCGAGCAGAGGAAGAGACGCGGGATGCGCGCGTCGATGTCTACGTGGAGGTGCCGTTCAACTCGCTCACCTTTCTGAGCGCGAGCGACGGTTTCGAGGCTACGTACGAAGTCACCGCCGAAATCCACCGCGTCGATCAGCGCGAACGGCGGGCCGGCCTCGTACAGACGCGAACGTGGGAATCCAGAGCCGCAACTCAGTACTTCGCGCAGACCCGATCGACTGAACACGCCGACCTCTCAACGAATACCCTCAGCGTACCGCCAGGCCGATATTTGCTGAACGTCCGGCTCAGGGATTCTGCGTCCAACGGCGTATCGTCTATCGAGCAATTGCTTGTGGTCAGGAATTTGACCGGCAGCGTCGCCGTCAGCGATCTCATTTTACTGCGCGATTATGATGCGGATGCAGGCACGATCTCGCCCATCGTTGGCGCGAACGTGGGCACCGATGCCACGAGCTTCCAGCTGTTTTACGAGATTTATGCACGCGCGCCTGTCGAGCTTGAAGTCAGGCAGCAGGTGCGGCGCGTGGCCTCGGGCAACCGCAGTTTGCTTCGTTCCGTGCTCGGCATCGGGCGAGAGCGCGACGAGTCCGGCGGGGATGTGACGTATCAGCGTACGGAGCCACGGGAGATCAATTCGGGGCGCAATGCATCACTGATCGACATCCCAATGGCGGATCTCAAGGCGGGCGATTACGTCGTTCGGCTCGAGCTGCTGGACACGAATGGCGGATTGATCGATGCCGCTGAGCGAGTCGTCACCGTTCGATGGAGCGGCCTCGACGAACATATTCGCGACCTCGACCAGGCCATCGAACAGCTCGAGTATATCGCCAAAGAGCGGGAGATCCGTCATATTCGCGAAGCCCGGACACGCGAGGAGCGGCTCGAACGTTTCAAGGAGTTTTGGGATAAACGTGATCCCACGCCCGGCACCGAACGCAACGAGCGGATGGAGGAGTATTACTACCGGGTCAACGCGGCCAATCAGCGGTACACGCACCTGCGGGATGGATGGCGCACCGATCGCGGCTATGTAATGGTGCTCTTCGGCGAGCCCGACTACGTGGAGCGTCCACTCAATTTCGACGTCCGCCCGTACGAGGTCTGGTATTACTACCGCATCGGCCGCCGCGCGATTTTCATCGACCGCTCTGGCATGGGCAACTTCGAGCTGATGGTGCCCATCTGGGACGAGCGTACGCGGATCAGGTAACGCGTAGCGCGGTAATCTCCTCCGGCACTCACCGGTTTGAGATTGCGTCAGACCGCTCGTTAATCCGTTCGCCCGACCTTCGTTCGCCACTTACAAGCAGTATGCGCCTAGTCTTTATGGGGACGCCCGACTTCGCCGTCCCCTCGCTCGAGATACTCGCCCGCAGTGGATATAAACCTGTTGCGGCGGTCACCGGACCCGACAAGCCGCGCGGCCGCGGTCGGCGCGTTTCTCCAACCCCCGTAAAAGAAGCCGCGGAGCGGCTGGGCATCGACACGATTCTGCAGCCCGAGTCTGTTCGCGATCCCGCGTTTCAAGCAGAGATCCGTGCCCTCGACGCCGATCTCATTGTCGTCGTCGCGTTCCGCATCCTTCCGCCTGAGGTGTACACGGCGGCGAAGAAAGGCGCCTTCAATTTGCACGGCTCATTGCTGCCTCGCTACCGGGGTGCCGCGCCTATCAACCGCGCGATCATGGCGGGCGAGACCGAGACCGGCGTCACCACCTTCTTCCTCCGCGAATCTGTGGACACAGGCTCCGTCATCCTGCGTAAATCCATGCCTATCGGGCCGGACGAGACGGCCGGTGAGGTTCACGATCGAATGATGCACCTTGGCGCCGATGCCGTGCTCGAGACCGTGAAGATGATCGATGTCGGCGCCGTCGAGCCCATGCCTCAGGACGATGCCCTTGCCACATCCGCCCCGAAAATCTTCCGTGAGGACGGGCGCATCGATTGGACCCGGTCCGCAGCCGACGTCCACAATCAAATCCGCGGCCTCTCGCCCTATCCCGGCGCGTGGACCCACCACAACGACACCTTGATCAAACTTTATCGATCACAGCCGATCTCCCAGAGCGGGGCGCCCGGCGAAGTCATCGATGCCGAGCAGTTTATTGTGGGATGTGGGGAAGGTGCCGTTCAGATCCTCGAGTTGCAGCAAGAGGGGCGGAAGCGTACCCAGGCAACCGATTTCGTGCGCGGGTACGAAATTAAGAAGGGAGATCGACTGACGTAGTCGCGACCTGCGTCTGATCGCACGTCTCAGCAGGCTCGGTGGTCTCATGTTCGGGTGCCACCAGATACAACAGCGCCGGTAGCAGGATGAGGTTTGAGAGCAGCGCAACGGCAAGCGTGAGCGCTGTTAAGGCGCCGAGGTTGGCCGTTCCGCCGAAACTCGACAAGGTGAACACCATGAAGCCTGAGATCAGCACGAACGAGGTCAGCATGATCGCCTTGCCCGTCTGGCCGAGCGTTGCCGCGATTGCTTCGCGCTTACCAAGCCCGTCATCCTTCAGGATCCGGTAGCGCGCGAGGACGTGGATGGTGTCGTCGACGGCTATGCCGAAGGCGAGCGAGAAAATGAGCGCCGTCGATGGCTTCAGTGCGATCGCAAAGTAGCCCATCGTCGCACCGACGACGAGGAGCGGCAGCGCGTTTGTTACCACGCTGATCACGGTCAGACGCACGGATCGGAACAGCATGGCCATCAGAACGGAAATCACCAGCAGGGCCACGGCGAGACTCTCGACGAGGTTTTGAACCAGGTTCTCGCCTGATCGCGTCGAGGTCACGGCCGTCCCCGTCACGAAGACATCATACCCCGAAGGCAGCGCGGCTTGCGTCATTGCGGCGATCGAATCCGCCAGCGCGTTCATCGCCTCCGTACCAATGTCTTCCACCCCGAGGTAAATCCTCGTCATCGAAAACGTGGAGTCCACCATCGGTGGCAGGTTCGACAGAATCTCGTTTCCTTCGCCGGAGAGTAAACTGCCAACGGCATTTTCGAGAAACGGCATCTCGTAAGTCGAGGGAAGCCTGAAGTTGGCGGGGTGGCCGCCGAAGAACGCCTGGTTTGCGAGCTTGAGTAAACCGGCGGCACTCATCGCGCGCCCGATGGGCTCCATCTCACGGAAGTTCGACTCGAGCTGGTCGATGCGCCGTAGAATTGCCGGATTGCGGAGCGCGCCTTCGCGCTCAGACTCGATAACGACTTCCAGCGGCAAGACGCCTCCAAATGCGTCTTCGAATTGCGCGAGATCAGTGCGGAATGGGTCGTCCCGGGAAAAATCCGAAAACACATATATGTCGGACGAAATCCGCGTGGCTCCGATGAATGCGGCGATTACGACGACTACACTGATAACGACAATATGCCACGCGCGCCGCTCGGTAAAGCGAGCAAGCCCGGTAAAGAATGACGCCAGCAACCCGTGCGTAACGACCGAGGTCGACCTCTCGGGGGGTGGCTTCATCCAGTTGTACGCGATGGGGATGAGCGTTATGGAAAGTACGTACAGGAACAGGATCCCGATGCTCGCGAACGTGCCGAATACTTCGAGATGACGCGAGCCCGAAAGGTTGAGCACGAAAAAGCCGACGGCCGTCGTAAGACACGCCAGGAACGTTGCGAGCCCAACCATGCGGATGGTGTCGATGAGCGACTCGCGCCGGTTCTGAAGCAGGGCGTAGGTGTCGTAAAACTTCGTCGTGATGTGCATGGCGTTGGCCGTGCCAATCACGACGATCAGCGCAGGAAGTACGGCGATCACAAGGTTAATCTTATGCCCGAAGAGCGCCAGCATGCCGAACGTCCACACGATACCCAGCACGACCACCAGTCCGGGCATGAAGACGGCTCGCCAGGATCGGTAAGCCGCGTACAGCAGCAGCAGCGAGATAAGAAGGGAGAGGATGGTGAACAGCGGCGCCTCCGCTTTCACCCGCGTGGTGTAACTCGTACGGAGGTACGGGAAGCCCGCAAGCGCTGCGTCCTGGGTAATCGCACGGGCATCGTCCTGGATCTGATTGACCAGGTCGATCCGAGCCGGCGTGCTGTTGAACGCGGCATTTACGTTCACGAGCGCGACCGTCGCAGAATCAGACTCAGCAATCAGCAGCCCTCGCAGGAACGGTTGATTTCGAAACCGTTCTGCATTGGCCTCGGCCGGTGCATCCTCGTCGTACAACCGGACCGGAACGAGCCTGTCGCCATCCCGCTGCAACGCCGGCACATTCGTCAGACTTAGTACCGACTCGACGCCGTCGTATGTGGAGACACGCTTCGTGAAGCTGTCGAGCTGCCTCAGAAACTCGGGATCATCGTAGACGACGCCACTGAAGACGACGTAAAGCGCCGATTGCCCTTCCCCAAAGGTTTCGCTCGCGCGCTGAAAATTCCGGACGACATCTGAATCCTCAGAAAGAAAGTTGCCCGAAGCGTGGTCGATGTCGACCTGAACCGCCCAGTAGCCGAAAAACAGCGTTAGCAGGACGACGCCTGCAACGATCCAGCGTGCACGGGCCAGAATGAAACGCGCGACGCGCAGCCAGAAATACATCGGGTAGTTAGGCGGGTTTGCGGACGACCCGCAGTCTTAGTGTTCGTCCATTCTGAGGTTCCTCGGAAGGTGCCTTCTCTGCGGCGGTACCTGTTATCGAATGCCTTCGACCAGCGATCTGCACTCGAACACCGTCCAGCCGCGTTGCGCGCCGATCCGTTGGATACTTGGTGTGACGTGTACCGAGAGAAGTTGTATTTTGGGTGCTTATCGGCGTTTGATATGGCGGACGCCCCAGGTCTGACCACCTTCCGGGGTATTCGCCGCAGTACCATCCGTTTTTTTCCATCTGGCATGCCCGATCGTCTTCTAAAGGACCGTACGCGAAAGCCTCCGTATGTACGGCCGTATCAGATAGCGCTGGACCGCCTGCAGGACCGCGAGATTCGCACTCGTGAAGACATTCTGCAGCAGGCTCGCGCACTGATAAGTGAGGAGCGGACGGGTAGCGAGGTCGTGCATGAGGCGTTCGCTTACGGCCCGACGGGCCTTATTAGTACGCACACGCACTACTTTCCGGGATTTGCCATTCTGCTTTCGTTGCCACTGGGTACGGGGATCATAGCCGCGTCGGCCTCGAGCGGTGACATCCGCTTTGAGGGCGGTGATCGGAGTTGGCATCGCACGGACGTCGACGGCAACGCCCCCGCCTGGGTGCGCGTGGTCGATGCCACGCTACGCGCGTTCGGTTGTCCGGCGGATGAGACGTCGTTCGTGATCGCCAGCACGGTCTACCCGTACTGCCGAGACGCATATATGGCGGCGCTTGCCGTAGCTGCTTCCGACGTTGCGATGCAGGTCTCGGGCGTTCACGTCGGTGAACACGCACGCATCGACCGTCTGCGTAAAATCGTGGAGACGGAAACGGGGCTTCCGTTCGGTCCGGCCAATTTGATCGCCTCGATCCATGCCGAGGAAGGTCGCTACCTGCTGGTGGATACGCAGACCTTCGAGCACTTGCCGGTGCTGATCGACGGCGAAGAGGACATCGGATGGGGGCTCGCTTTAGTTGAGTGCCCGCCGCCGGCAACACCCGATGAGTACGCCCAGCGCAGGGAATCGGCCGATGAAGCTGTCGTGCTCCTCCGGCAGATTTTCCCGCGGCTTTCGTCCCTCCGTGAGCTCGAGCACCGCGATCTCGACCGAGCGCTGAATGCCTTACCCGAGCGGCTGCGGTCGACGGTTCGGCACCTCGTCACTGAGAACCGGCGTGTGCAGAAGGTTGTCGCGGCGCTTCGTAGGAAAGACTGGCAGCTCCTCGGCGCGCTTCTGCTCATGTCTCATGCGTCGCATCGCATGGATTGGCAGGACACCACGCCGCAGACTGATTACATTGTCAGTCAGGTTGAGGAATCAACCATCGATGGCATGTTCGGCGGTTGCACCTCGAGCCGCGGCGGATGTGCCGTGGTGTGCGGCCATCCGTTCTCGGTGCCGCAGTTCCTCGACCAACTCGGAACGCGATTCGGCAAAGCGTTCGGCACCCCATTCGAAAGCTTTCTGATCTGATTTAGTTACGTCGGCCACCGACTCGGCAGTGTTATGGTAGATTTTGATCTCTCGGAAGTCACGGAGCGCATCGCGCAGGAGAGTGCCTTCATCGATCCGCTCCTGAACGAGATCAGTCGGGTGGTGGTGGGCCAGCGATATATGGTCGAGCGGCTGCTGATTGGCCTGCTTGCTGACGGGCACGTCCTGCTTGAGGGTGTACCGGGCCTGGCCAAGACGCTCACGGTGAGTTCACTCGCGCGGGCTATCGGCACGTCGTTCCAGCGCATTCAGTTTACGCCGGATCTCCTGCCGGCCGACCTGCTGGGCACACTCGTGTACAATCAGAAGGAGGGCAATTTCTTCATCAAGAAGGGCCCCATCTTCACCAATATCCTGCTTGCCGACGAGATCAACCGTTCGCCGGCCAAGGTGCAGAGCGCGCTGCTCGAATCGATGCAGGAGCGGCAGGTGACAATCGGCGAGACCACGTTTCCGCTAAAGGAGCCGTTCCTTGTACTGGCGACCCAGAACCCGATTGAGCAGGAGGGAACGTATCCACTGCCCGAGGCACAGGTCGACCGCTTCATGATGAAGATCAGGGTCGGATATCCGACGCGGGAGGACGAACTCGAGATTATGCGTCGGATGGGGAGAACGGGCGATCGGTATGAAGTCAAGCCCGTCGTAACGGCTGAGCAGATCCTCGCGGCAAGGCGGGTCTTAAACGACATCTACATTGACGAGCGCGTAGAGCATTACATCGTCGATCTGGTGATGGCCACGCGAGAGCCCGACCGATACCGTCTCCGCTCACTTCGCTCGTACATCGAGTTTGGCGCGTCGCCGCGCGCTACAATCAGCCTGAACCTTGCGGCGAGGGCACATGCGCTACTCGCTCATCGCGCGTACGTGACGCCCGATGACATCCGGTCGGTGGCGCCCGATGTGCTGCGCCATCGCATCGCCGTCACCTACGAAGCCGAAGCTGAGAACGTGACGTCCGACGACATTGTAAAGCGCGTGCTCGAATCCGTCGAAGTCCCTTAATCAACTTCCGAGATACCGCCCATGCCAGGCGAGGCCAAATCCTTCAAGAAGGAATCGATCACCGTCGCATACATGGTCGATGCGCTGCGGCAGATCGTCGGCCTGCCGATCGAGGAAGTCGTCGGTGCCGGAGCCGACACACGGCTCGTGACAGAGCGCAACCTGCACCGTCCGGGACTCGTGCTGGCCGGATACGTGAAGCTGTTCACCGCGCAGCGCATACAGATTGTGGGGAATACGGAGTCCCAATACATCGAGCACTTGCAGCCGGAGCGGCGGCGGGAGTCGTTCGAAACCCTCATTACCTTCCCCATCCCATGCATTTTTCTGACGAGCGACAACACGCTTGAGCCGGCGCTACTCGAGATGGCGCGCAAACGGGAAGTCCCGGTTTACCGCACGCCCATGCCGTCGACCGATTTTATGGCGGTGCTGCGAGACTTCCTGAGCGATCAGTTCGCCCTCCAACAGACCATCCACGGATCGCTGGTGGATGTGTACGGAATCGGCCTGTTGCTGACGGGTAAGGCGGGCATCGGCAAGAGCGAGATGGCGCTCGATCTCGTCGAACGAGGTCACCGGCTGGTGGCGGACGACGTGGTGGTGGCGACGCGCGTGGAAGAGAAAGTGATCATGGGCTCAGGCACGAACCTCGTCCAGCATTTCATGGAAATCCGCGGTCTCGGCCTCGTGGATGTCCGGGCGATGTTCGGCGTTCGCGCCATCCGCTATCAAAAACGCATCGAGGTGGTCGTCAACATGCATGTCTGGGACGATCGTGAGGAGTACACGCGGCTGGGGATGGCAGACGAAACGCACGAAATCCTTGATGTCGCACTGCCGCTCGTCAAGTTGCCGATCATGCCGGGTAAAAACGTGACGGTGATTTGCGAGGTGATTGCGCTGAATCACCTGCTACGGCATTACGGATACGACCCCGCAGAGGTATTTTCGAAACGCCTAGCGGAAAAAATTAGAAACCGCGAATCGCCGTTTCCGTCGCGTGGGACGGAGTATTTCGAGCATGACTACGAATAAGCATGCCGGCACAATGCTTGGTGCAGTGTAAATGGACGCTGAAGACGCCAGGCTAATTAAGCGAGTCGTTGACAACGCTTTATGAAGCCGCTATCTTCGTCGGCGTCCGCGTAACCGGTTTGTATCCTTCGATATCCCTCGTATGAGTGGCGCATGCAGTTACGCCGGCTGTCCTGAACCGCCCGGATCCGTCGTGTTTTCGGCGGCGTAGCGCCCTCCCCCCGTTACCCACCCATGGCGAACAACCGATACTATTACTACGACCACGACACCTGCACCTTCGTGGAAGTGAAACGCCGCGGAGCACGCTTCTACAAGCAACTGGCGATGATCGCATCGGCCGTGGTGCTGCTCGCAGGGGGGATGACGTGGATGGCCGATAAGATGGTCACCTCTCCCGAAGAGCTTGCACTTCGAGCTGAGAATCACGCGCTGCAGGAAGAACTTCAGAGATTTACCGCGCGAGTGAGCGAATACTCAACGCGTCTGGAAGAACTTTCCGAAGCCGACCAGGAGATCTACCGCACGCTTCTCGAGGCCGATCCGATTTCCGAGGATGTGCGTCGTGTGGGTGTTGGCGGTGCCGACGCGTACGAATCATACTCGCGTTTTAGTCCGCAGTCGTCGTCGATGCTGCGCGAGTCGGCGCAGTTGCTCGACGAGCTTGAGCGGCGGATCAACCTTCAGAACGCCAGCTATCGGCAGCTTTCGACGCTCGCGGGAAGCCGAGAGCGCGAACTGGAGGAGATGCCGGCGATTCTCCCTGCAGATGGTCGCCTCGTCTCGGGCTACGGCATGCGGTATCACCCGATACTCAGGGTACGGCGGATGCACCACGGCATCGACATCGTGATGCCGATTGGAAGTCCGGTTTATGCGACGGGCAACGGCATCGTGAAGGACGCCGGGCGTAACGCGGGCTACGGTAACTACATTGAAGTTGAGCATCCCTCAACAGGATACACGACGCTCTATGCCCACCTGAGCGAGATTGGTTCGGGGATACGCGCAGGAGCCACGGTCGAGCGGGGGCAGAAGATTGGTCTCAGCGGCAACACCGGCCGGTCGACAGGGCCCCACTTGCATTACGAAGTGCGAGACACAGAAGGGCGCACGCTCAATCCCGTCTACTTCTTCGCTCCCAGCATGACCCCGACTGCATACCGGGAATTGCTGGCGGAATCACAGCGTGAATCAGCCTCGCTGGACTGAGTCCGTAACACGCTCGTGGCGGCTCTCACCGAATCCTAACAGGGCCGCCCGGCTGGCTGCTTGCATTTCTAAACTCCTGAAGGTATAGTCGGACCTTGAATATCGGGACCTCCGACGATAAGTAGCCAAGCGTTATAGCGGTATGTACTGGACACTCGAACTCGCCTCGTATCTCGAGGACGCGCCCTGGCCCGCCACTAAGGATGAGCTCATCGATTACGCTGAGCGCACGGGTGCACCTCTCGAAGTAGTCGAGAATCTTGAGGCGACGGAAGATGATGGCGAGCCGTACGAGAGCATCGAAGAGCTCTGGCCAGACTTCCCCACGGCCGACGACGACTTCTACTACGAAGAAGAATAACCGGCGGGAGCGTGCGGGTCATCCGGCACGTAATGGCATTCCGGTACCGACGATTTATCCAGGTGTTGAAGCCTTGCGGTTGCGAAGAGCCTGGTGGATCGTCGGTTTTTTTGTGATCTGTGCGGGTCTTGCGCCCTCGGCGGCCGCACAGTCTGCCGGCTCTCATGATGGTACCGTCGACGACGATCCGCCTCGGGTGAGTCGCGTCTCGTTCGATGGCGCGCACATGTTCTCGCGCGAGCAGCTCATGGCGCGCGTCCGGACGCGCTCGAACCGGCGCTTGCTGGGCATCCCCGGCTTCAACTGGTGGCTATGGATGCACCGACTGGGCGATGCGGGCACGCTGGGCGGTGCCGTTTCTCGTGCACTCGTCGCGACCGGCGAGCCTCCGGCATATCTCGACACAACGGTGGTCAACGCCGACGTCGAGCGTCTCCACTTCCTCTATCACCAGGAGGGATTCCGAGATGCCGAGGTCTACGCGGATATTGATACGCTAAGCCGTGAAAGCGTACGGGTCACGTTCCGAGTCGAGCCCGGGCCGC
>CAZRTY010000038.1:0-2910 GCA_964603055.1 uncultured Rhodothermales bacterium
TCGATTGCGACCGTGAGTGCTGTAATAAACAGCGCTGACTGGGTCAGCGATGCCACGCGCGACCGCGTGCTCGCCGTTATCGAGAGCATTGGTTATCGGCCAAATCGGGCCGCCAGGAGCCTAAAGAAGGCTCGCACGAGCACCGTGGGAACGATCGTGAGTGACCTGACCAACCCTTTCTTTACGGAATTGGTCAGAGCGCTGTCGCATGAACTGCATGCATCAGGCCGTACCCTTTTGCTGTGCGACGCCGATCACCGCTTCGAACTTGGCGAGCGCCACTTTAACGTTTTACTGGAAGAGCGCGTCGACGCTATCGTACTCATTGGCGACTCGGTGCATGAAGATGTGCTGGCGTCGTACGTGCGTCAGCGCCGGAGGGTGCCGATTATCGCAATCGAGCGCGATTACGAGTTGCCGGAAGTCAGCACGTTACTGGTGGACTCGGAAGATGGGTCGTACCGCGCCACGCACCACCTGGTGCAGTTAGGATATCGCCGGATCGCCCATATCAGCGGCCCGAAGGCCGGGCCCGGGAGTACGACTTACGGCCGGGCGCATCGGCTGGAAGGATATATGCGGGCGCTGCGGGATGCACAGCTAGAGATCGATGAGGCGCTCATCGTCCCGGGCAACTTCCGCTTTGACGGCGGAAATCAGGCCATGAAGCATCTTCTGAGCCTGGATAGTCCGCCTGATGCGGTCTTCTGTGCAAACGACGTGACCGCGTTTGGCGCCATCGGAGCTGCTCGCAGTATGCAGCTCCGGGTACCGGATGATATCGCTGTCGTCGGCTTCGATGACATCCCGGCAGCAGAGGTCGTGGTGCCGTCTCTAACGACGATGAGGATGCCGACCACCGATCTCGGCAAAGCCGCCGCCGCGCTTGTCGAAGAGGTGCAATCCACCGGCCGCCGGTTAGATACTGTGCGGCGCATGTTCGACGCGTCGCTCCATGTTCGCGGCTCTGCGCCTTCCACTTCCGCGAAGGAACTGGAGTCGTCCACCTCATCCAAGGCCGTCGCCGGCTGAGTAAATCATTTACCTGTTTACGAGAATGACGTATACCTCGCTACTTAAACGATTAAGCTCGGCAACGCACGGCCGGCATGCATCGATTGCCTCGATCGTCATCGTGGTTGCGCTGATTTTTGGCGTCACAGGGTGTGGAGCGAGTGCGGAGATGGCCTCGGATCCGAGCGACGCTGGTCACCGCACGGCGATGGCGATCACGCCGCCGGCGACCCCAGTTGACACCCGATCGGCGCTCGATGCGGCGGTTACGCGACTCTCGCGATTTCTCGATCGTCCGGCAGAAGATGGGCTCATCCCGAGGTCGCTGGATGCGGATGGCGCCGCTGAACCCTCACCGGCGCGTGAGTGGACGAGCGGATTCTATCCGGGCATGCTGTGGGAGCTCTACGGCTACAGCAAAGATCCGGCGTTCGAGGAGGCGGCCCGTAGATGGAGTGCCGTCACGGAGCCTGAGAAATGGAACGCGCGGACGCACGACATGGGCTTCAAGATCTATCTACCGTTCGGTGCCGGGTATCGCCTGACCGGAGATACGTACTATCGCGATGTCGTTCTGGAGGCGGCCGACACGCTGATGACGCGGTACAGTCCGCTCATCGGCGGCACGCGCTCGTGGGACTGGGGGACGTGGACATTCCCCATCATCATCGACAACATGATGAACCTCGAGCTGCTTTACGCCGCAACGCGCCTCACGGGAGACTCGACGTACTTTCATGCGGCCGTCGACCACGCCCGCACGTCGATACGTGATCATTTTCGGCCGGATTACAGCTCGTTCCATGTGGTCGACTATGATCCGGCCACCGGCGCGCCGCTCCGTTACGTGACGCATCAGGGCTATAGCGATGCATCGGCATGGAGCCGCGGCCAGGCGTGGGCGCTGTACGGGTACACGATGTCCTACCGCGAGTCGGGCGAGCTCGACTTCCTGAACCAGGCAAAAAACATCGCCGAGTTCATCCTGACCCATCCTAATCTGCCGGCCGACTTTGTGCCGTACTGGGATTTCAATGCACCGGATATCCCCGATGCCCCGCGTGATGCCTCGGCCGCCGCGATCATGGCATCGGCGCTGTACGAGCTGAGTGAATACGCCCCGGCGCAGCGCGAGCGCTACGTGAATGCCGCCGACCGCATGCTGTCGAGCCTGTCGCGCGATTATCTGGTTGATGACGGCCTCGACGAGCCTTTCCTGCTCGACCACAGCACCGGCAACCTGCCCCGCGGCTCAGAGATCGATGTGCCGATTATCTACGCCGACTACTACTACGTCGAAGCGCTGCTGAGGCGGCACCGCATGGCCACGGCCGATGCTCGGCGCGAGACGAATATCAACGGCGGCTGGGCTTACCTCGAGATGTCGCTGGATGACGTCGACGACGCTCGCGAACAGGACGAATGGGAGCCGGTGACGCTGCCGCACAGCTGGAACGTGTGGGATACCATGGATGGCGAGCCGGGCTATCGTCGGGCCGCAAGCTGGTATAAGCGGAATATCGTGCTCCCCGAGGATCTGCGAGATCGGCGGTATGTGCTGCACTTCGAGGGCGCTGCCTACACCAGCGACGTCTACGTTAACGGTGTGAGAGCAGGCGGCCACGTTGGCGGCTTTGTTGGCTTCGACGTCGACATGACGCCGCATGCGCGGCCGGGTGCGAACGAAGTACTCGTCCGCGTGACCAACGAGTATGATCCGCAACTCATTCCGTCGCAGAAGGGCGATTACTACCTGTATGGGGGAATCACGCGCAACGTGCTCCTGCGCGATTTACCCGCGACATACGTGGAGCAGGTTCTAGTGCGGACGCCGAGCGTGAGCCGTGAGTCGGCCGATACGCAGGTCGAAGTATCGTTGACCAGCCACGACAACGC
>CAZRTY010000038.1:3010-12937 GCA_964603055.1 uncultured Rhodothermales bacterium
ATGCACCTCATCAAAGACATGGGTGCGAACTTCGTCCGGCTGGCTCACTATCCGCAGGCGCCCGTCGTGTACCGCATGGCCGACAGCCTGGGGCTGTTGCTATGGGATGAGCTGCCGTGGAACCGCGGCGGTGTGGGCGATGCCGTGTGGATGGAGAACTCCGAAAGGCTGTTCGAAACCCAGATCAAACAGAACTTCAACCACCCCAGCATCATCATCTGGTCGGTTGGCAATGAGGTCTACTGGCTGCCCGATTTCGAGGGAGGCGGGGATATCGATCGCCTCAATCGCGCCGTAACTCGGCTGCATAATCTGGCGAAAGACCTCGACCCGGACCGTCTGACGGGTATCCGGAAGTACTATGAGGGATCGCATCTGATTGATGTGTTCTCACCGTCAATCTGGGCGGGCTGGTATTCCGGGGTCTACACGGCGTACGAGCGTGCCATCACAGAGGCACAGCAGGAGTATCCGCGGCTCATCCACACGGAATACGGCGGTGCAAGCCATGTAGGCCGGCATACCGAGACGCCGATTGACGGCCACGGGATGGTCGATCCAAATGAGTGGGATGAGGCCGTGGTGCAGGTGTCGGTGAGTAATGTGGCACGCGAGGGCGACACCAGCGAGAGCTACATCGTCGACCTGTTCGACTGGCACCTGATGGTGTCCGAAACACTGCCCAACTTCTCGGGCAACGCGCAGTGGTCGATCAAAGACTTCGGTACGCCGCTTCGGCCGGAGAAGCCGATCGCGTACATGAACCAGAAGGGTCTCACCGATCGCGCCGGCAGGCCGAAAGATGCCTATTACGTCTTCAAGAGTTACTGGACCACCGATCCCGCTTTCTGCTACATCGTCTCGAAGACGTGGACGGAGCGGCAGGGACGTCCCGGTGAACCGCGCGAGGTACGCGCCTACTGCAATACGGAGCAGGCGCGGCTGTATGTGAACGGCCGAGACGTCGGTATCCTAAATAAGGACATCAACTCGTTCCCGGCTTCGGGGCTCGTGTGGGAAGTCGACTTCGCCGAAGGTCTGAATGAACTCGAGGTGGTGGGCTACAACAACGGCGTCGCTGTGACGACGGATACCCACGAATTGACCTACTACTACACGCCCCACGGGTCGGCGCAGGACATCACGCTAACCCCGCACACGTTGCCAAACGGCAACATCCTCGTCGAGGCCATCGCCGTGGACCGCAACGGGCGGCGCGTGCTCGATTACGAGGAGCTCGTCTATTTCGACCATAACGGCGACGGCCGACTGCTGGTCGACTACGGTACCCCTGACCGCAGTCAGCGCGTGGGGATGGCCAATGGCCGGGCAGTCATCGAGTTCGAGCCGGTCGAAGGCGGGCGCGGCGTGGTGAGTGTCTACAACCACGACTTCAAAGGCACCTACATCGTGCTTCCGAATCCGGAGCCGATGCAGGCGGCTGACCACTAATGGACGAAGTCACCATAGAGGCAACAATAGTGATGATGAATAACCGCATATTGAGACGTTCGGGAGTGTATGGCCGGGTGCTTTGGGCGCTCCCCCTCGCCATGGTCCTGCTTGTCACGGTCGGACTCCTAACGCCGCGATCGTCAACGGCTTCTCCCATCCAGGGCGCCATTTACGGGACGATCACGGATGCCGCGACTGGAGAAACACTTATCGGCGCTTCCGTCCGTATTGCGGGCACCTCAACCGGAAGCGCTACCGACCACCAGGGCAACTTCCGTATTCCTCGCATCCCTGAGGGCGATCACGAACTCTTGATATCGTACATCGGCTACCGCGAGCAGCGGGTGCCGGTAACGGTGCGCAGCGGGCAGGACACCCGCGTTGATATCGCGCTTGAGCTGGACGTGATCACCGGGCAGGAGATCATTATTTCCGCCCAGGCTGAAGGGCAGGTTGCGGCAATCAACCAGCAGCGCGCATCCAACCAGATCGTTAACGTGGTGTCGTCGGCTCGTATCCAGGAGCTGCCCGACGCCAACGCTGCGGAGACCGTGGGCCGGCTGCCCGGCATCTCGATTCAACGCGATGCCGGTGAGGGCCAGAAGGTCGTCATCCGTGGACTCTCACCTCGCTACAACAACGTGACAGTGAACGGAATCGCGCTCCCGTCGACCGACTTCGAGGACAGGAGCACGGACCTCAACATGGTCTCGTCGGAAATGCTGGCGGGCGTCGAAGTCTACAAATCACTCACGCCCGATCAAGACGCGGATGCCATCGGCGGCTCGGTCAACTTCCGCCTGCAAGGCGCCCCGAGCGGACTCCGTGCCACCGCCCAGATGCAGGGAGGATATAACGGTCTGAGCGGGCAGGTACGGTCATACAAGGGCAACGTGTCGGTCAGTAACCGCTTCTTCGATGATCGCGTCGGTCTCTTTGTGCAGGGTAACCTCGAGCAGGCAGACCGCAGCTCGGAAAGACTGAATGTGAGCTACGAGAACCAGGAGCGGGGCGGTGGAGACACCACGCGGGTGCTCATGACCAGCTCACTGCAGTTACGCGACCGCGTTGAGATCCGCGATCGCTACGGGGCCAGTGTCATGCTCGACTATCAGCTCCCCTCGGGCATCATCCAGTTTACAAACTTTGTCAACCGGCTCGACCGCAACTACGTCTCGCGCGATAACAACCTCCAGACGGGCAACGTCTCGATCAACTACGAGCTTCGTGAGGCCGACATCATAACCGATGTGTGGACGATGGCGCTCAGCGGAGACTTCAGTCTGGGCGACTGGGCGCAGTTGGATTTCGCGCTGAACCGCTCTACGTCCGTACTCGACAAGCCCTATGACAGCCGGTCTCGCTTTACGCAAAATACCGCGTTCGATACGCAGAACCTGCGGCGTGACCTCGGGCCGGAAGTCATCCCCGATTACGTACGGCGCGACATCAACCGCACGTTCTACGACCGCCTCGACTTCTGGAATCAGGAGATGCGCGAACGTGATCTCGGTGCCCAGGTCAACCTGCAGGTTCCGTATCGCTTCGGTCGGTCAATCTCCGGCTTCGTTAAAGGCGGTGGCAAGATCACCAGCAAGAACCGCATCAATGACAACACGGCGTACTGGTTGCGTCTTCATTATAGCGGTACCGACGGAGGGCTGGATGAACTCGAGGAGCTGTATCCCGATGCGGCCCGATCGGCCGGTGGACAGATTGGTTTGGATTACTTCCTCGACCGCGACTATGGAAATCCTGCGATTCTCGACGGCACGTACGAACTGTTCAACGTGCCGAGCAGCGAGCTCGCGCGGCAGGCTCAAGATAGCCTGTTCTTCGCGATGCGCGAGGGCGTGTGGGGCAACTTCCAGGATTATGAGGTAACCGAGACCGTGTCGGCAGGATACCTGATGTCCGAGATCAATATCGGTCCGCACATCATGATTCTGCCCGGGGCGCGCTATGAGCATACGCGCTCTTCGTACCAGGCATACTTCGGCCGGGCACCTTCGGAGACTACGCACGAAGAGGAAGAGACCTTCCAGCTGCGCGACACCACATCCGTGCAGAGCTACTGGGACATCTTCCCCATGGTGCAGGCCCGTATCCGTCCGCTCGAGTGGTTCGACATCCGCCTTGCCTACACGAAGACGCAGTCACGCCCCAACCTCAGGCACACGTCTCCGCAGCTCCGCATTCAGGATAATGCCTCCCTGATCAATAAGGGCACGCCCGAACTGCGGCCGGCGATATCCCACAACTTCGACGCGTCGGTTTCCTTGTTCTCCAACCGCGTGGGTCTGTTTAGCGTGGGAGGTTATCTGAAGAACATCCAGGGCGTGATCTATACGGCCAACACACGTCTTCACACTCAGGAAGAAGCCGAGGCGGCGGGGTATCCAGGATTCGTGGGCTTCCGGATCAATGAGCCGCGAAATCTCGAGCACGACACACGCGTCCGCGGTATTGAGATCGACTGGCAGTCCAACTTCATCTGGTTGCCACGTCCGTTCAACGGCCTGGTCGTCAACGCGAACCTGTCGCGCATTTTCTCCGAGACGTCGTTCGAGCGAACGAGCGCGCAGACGATTGTCCAGCCACCGTTCTACATCCCAGAGACCACATACACGCCGTATCTGGTCGCGGCGCCTCTGCTGGACCAGCCCGACTGGATTGCCAACGTTTCGGTGGGGTATGACCACGGGCCGTTCTCGGGCCGTGTCTCGATGCTCTACCAGGAGGGCAACATGACGTCCTTCGGATCCGATGACGGCGCGGTGTCCTTCTTCGACACGTATGTGCGATGGGATGCCCAGGCCAGTTACCGGCTGCCGCACGGCCTCTCCGTTTTTGCGCAGCTCAACAACATCACGAACCGGCCCGACACATCGCTGCAGAGCACGATGGGCTACGTGAGCCAGCAGGAGTTCTACGGCCGGACCTACAACCTCGGGCTCCGCTATCGGCTGCGCTAAGCCCGTCGATGCATCCGAGCCATCGATAATCGACAACGTCGGGCCGGGTCTTCCGGCCCGCGATTTACCACCAACCAACCAAGAGAGGATGAACATGAAGTATCAATTACTTCGTTTCAGCATGCTGTCGGCATTTCTGATGCTGATGGCGGTGCCGCTCGCGCAGGCACAGTCCGTTCTCGTTGTTGAACCCGGACCACCGGGAACGCTCAACGACGTGATCGAGGGCGATGTGGATCGTCCGGACGACCGCGTGTATGTGCTGAAGCGCGGCGTTTACTACGGTCTCACCAGGCCGCTCGAGAACGCAGACTACGTGCTGCGCCTCAAGGCCGAAGACCCTGAAGATGCCGATCCTGCGCTTAGTCATATGCTTCCGGTTATCATTCCGGCAGCGGACCAGGCCGGGTCAACGCCTGGAAACGGGTACATCCGGTTCACCGGCGACAGCTATGTGGATGGGATCTACTTCCTCGCCGTGACCGCCAATGGAGGTGCCGGACAGGGTATTCCGTATCGCCTGAATGGCGAAGGGATGGTCTTCGAAGCACGAAATAGCGTGTTTGAGGGAGGTCGCTCACGTTTCTTCGAAATCAACGCCGATAACACGAAGATCTACATCTACGACAGCCACTTCCGGAATACGCCCCGGACCGACATGACGAGCAGTAACGGCCGCCCGTTCGACTATAGAACGGTGGAAGCCGACACGCTCGTCATCGAGAACACGACATTTGCCAACATCGGTGGCTACATCGTGCGCTACGACGGCCCGCGGATGAATCACTTCCGGTTCAACCACAACACGATCCACACGCTGCTCCAGTTTCCGTTTAACGGACCCGTCAGCACGCAGTCGAAAGAGTACATTGTGACGAACAACCTGTTTGTCAACCCTCATCTGCGTGGACTGGGTAACCCCTCAGACGATGAGCCGCTCGATGGCATCATTCGAGTAGATTCGATGGATGCATCGATCGAAGTCGACTTTAGTGAAAGCGACCGTACGATCGTCGTCGAGAATAACGGGCTCATGTACACCGCGGACATCCTCGACCTGTACGCTCGCCTGACGGCACTGGAAGACACCGTTCATGCCGCTGTTCTAATCGACCAGCCGACTGCCGGCGAGTATGGCGAAGCGAACGCTCATGCATCGTTTGCCAACAACGAGGATGTGAACGTCACCTTCACGCTGCCGCCGGATCTCTCGGAGTTCATCCAGACATACGAGCAGTTTCGTGAGGGCGACCCGAACATCACCGACTGGTTCTTCGGGGATAAGGAGAACGGCCTGTGGCCCGCAAACCAGCCGCTGCCGGAAGTCTACTCCTACAACACCGACGCCGAGGCCTATCGAATGGCCGATCGCGGATACCCGCTGGGCGACCTGAACTGGTTCCCCGAGCTTAAGGAGCGGTGGCTGACGGGTGAAGACGCCGAAGACGACAACGGCGGCGTTTCGAACGAGCCCGCCTTTGGTAAGCATGGCTTTGCTCTCCGCGGATCGTACCCGAACCCGGCTGCCGACCGTGCGACCATTGAGATCGCCATCGGTACGCCTGCTCAGGTAAGCGTGGCCGTTTACGACGTGCTTGGCCGTGAGGTCATGGCACTGCCCGAGCAGTCGCTGCCCGCGTCCGAGCGGCACGCGCTCTCGATCGATACCTCGACGCTTGCCAACGGTACCTACCTGTACCGCGTGCGGGCCGACGTAGGCGGTGCGCATGAGGTCAAGGCCGGCGCATTTGTCATCGTGCGCTAAGGCGCTGCCAGCATCAACGAACGCTGAGAACCGGCTCGTCGCTACGGCGGCGGGCCGGCGCCTCGGCGCTCAATCAGCTTTTCATTCCCCAGCCCCAATCTCCCCATGCAAGTAATTACGATACGACAAGCTGTCTGCTGGGCGATTGCCCTGAGCCTATTCGTAGTCGTTCAACCTGCGGTTTCTCAGGATTTCTGGGAATCGGACATCGTCTATACCGGTGAGGACGGGGGGCTCGTGTACGAGCGAGACGCGGAAGGAAACCGGGTCCCCGACTTTTCGAAAGCCGGCTATCGCGGCGGAGGCGTACCGCTGCCTGATGTTGAGACAGTAGTTACGGTCGCGCCCATCGATGGCGACAACACCGAGCATATACAGGATGCAATCAACGAGGTTAGCGATCTCCCGATAGATGCGAACGGCTTCCGCGGCGCGGTCGAACTGACGGCCGGCACATTTCAAGTAGACGGCACCATTCAGGTCCGCGAGAGCGGCGTCGTGCTGCGCGGAGCGGGCGACGGCGAAGACCGGGAGACAAACACGATTCTGTATCGCACCGGCACCAGTCAGGCGCCGGTCGTGCGTTTCGGCCGGAACGAATCGGCTGCGGGCGATGCATTTTACCGTCGCATAACCACACGTAGCCACGCTAATCTAATGGACGATCGCATTCCGGTTGGTGCGCGGTCGTTCAACGTCGACATGCCGGAGCACTTTGCCGTCGGCGACGACATCGTGATCTATCACCCCGCGCACCGAAACTGGCTTAACGCGATCGATGGCGGCGGCACCGCCGGCGATCCCCGGTGGGGCGTCAATGAGCAGAATATCGCTTATGTCAGGACGATCGAGTCGATCGACGGTACGCTCATCACCGTAGATGCGCCGGTATTCTATGAGCTCAACAAAGAGCGCTCACCCTTCATCCACATATATCATCGTCAGACGAGCTATGTCATCGAAGAGGTAGGCCTCGAGCATGTCCGTGTGGAGATTGAGACGGCTACGCCGACGTCTGAGGACCACGCTCGTGAGGCCGTCGTTTTCACCCTCGTCGAGAACGCATGGGTCGAGCACGTCACGGCGCTTCGTTTCTGGAAGGCCGGCATCTCGATTCAGCGCTCGCGCTACGTGACGGTACGGAACAGCCAGGCCCTGACACCGCACTCGCTGGTGCACGGCGGGCGGCGCTATAACTTCGACGTAACCGAAGGTCAGCTTTTGCTTTTCGAAGGCAACCGCGCCTCGTTTGCCCGCCACGCCTATGTGGGCAACGGCGAGTCCATCGATTCGGGCATCGTTTTCTACAACAACGTGTCGGAAAACGCCTTCACTTCCAGCGAAGCCCACCGGAAGTGGGGGAACGGGTTTCTGTTCGACAATCACATCGAGATCGGCTCTTCCAGCGACCGGCGAATCCACATCGGCAACCGCGGCAGTTATGGCACGGCTCATGGATGGGCGTGCGCGAACTGCGTCGTCTGGAATGCCGACATGGGCGGCAGCCAGGTGGTTGTGGAGAAGCCGCCGACGGCCCAGAATTATGCGATTGGCGTCTCAGGCGTCGTAACGCAGCGCGGGCCCTTCACCAATAATACCGGCGCACACATAGAGGGGACGAATCAGCCTGGCCTCGAGCCTGCGTCGCTCTATTTGCGTCAGACTGAGGACCGCAGGCTTGGCGTTTCAGCCCAAAAGCCGGAGCTACCGGTGGGGTTTAAACTGCACCCTGCGGCTCCGAACCCGACATCAGATACGAGCCGCATCAGATTCGAGCTTGACGAACCTCGCCACGTCGTGGTGACGCTCTTCGATGTGCTGGGTCGCGAAGTAGGAACTGTTGCCGACGATGAGTATGGCGCGGGCCTCCACACGGCATCCGTCCGCGTAGCCGACCTCGCGGCCGGCGTCTACGTCTACCGCCTGACGCTCGGGCACGACGTAGCCACATCCGTGACGGGAAGCCTCGTCGTAATCAAATAGGCGTGATCAAATAAACGCCTCTCATCCCCCCAGATAACCGCTCTATCGGCCTCCGCCGGTTCACAAAGCAGGAGTTATAGTCATGCTGTCTCGTCTTAGCCTCATTCTCCTCGTCGGGCTCCTGATCCTGCCGGGTCAGTCTCGTGCACAGGAGGTGCTCGACGATTTCCTCCTCATCCAGAACGTGCCCAACCGGGACGCCATCTCGCTCGACGGCGAGTGGGGCGCCGTGATCGACCAGTTCGAAACCGGGCTCATCAACATCCGCTATGAGCAGCGGAACTGGCGCTCTACGTTTTTCGCCGACCGCAAGCCGACGTCGCCATCCGATCTCATCGAGTACGACTTCGATGCCGGGTACTCGCACCAGATCCCCGGCGACTGGAATACGCAGGATGAACGCCTCTTCTTCTACGAAGGGACCGTCTGGTACAAACGAGCCTTCGACTATCAGCCCAAGCCTGAGACGCGCACCTTCCTGCACTTCGGCGCCGTGAATTACGACGCCATGGTCGGCTTCAACGACGAACTGCTCGGGCGCCACGTGGGTGGCTTCACACCTTTCCAGTTCGAGGTGACTGACCACATCCAGCCGGGTGAGAACGTCGTCATCCTGAAAGTCGACAACAAGCGCCACGTCGAAGCCGTGCCGACGAACAACATGGACTGGTTTAACTACGGGGGCATCACGCGTTCGGTCAAGCTGATCGAGGTGCCGGAAACGTTCGTCGAGGACTACTTCGTTCAACTCGCCCCCGGCACGCTCAGCGGCGATCGCGGCGAGATTTATGGATGGGTCAAGCTGAACGGTTCAAAGGCTCAGAATGCGAACGTGTCGATCCGCATCGACGAACTGGGCGTCAACGTCAATGAGACGACGTCATCGAACGGCGTGGCGGAATTTCGCGTGCCCGTCAGCGGGCTCGAGGCGTGGTCGCCGGCGAATCCGAAACTCTACAACGTCACGCTCACCGGCACCGGCGATGTGGTTGAGGACCGGATCGGGTTTCGCACGATCGAGCGCCGCGGCGAGGATATCGTCCTGAACGGCGAGCCGATTTACATGCGCGGCATATCAATCCACGAGGAGGTCCCGATCGGCGACGGCCGTGCCCACTCGCGCGAGCATGCCGAGACCTTGCTGGGTTGGGTGAAGGAACTCAACGCCAACTTCGTGCGCCTGGCACACTATCCGCATAACGAGGCGATGGTCCGGCTGGCGGAAGAGATGGGGATTCTGGTCTGGAACGAGATCCCCGTTTACTGGACGATCCAGTACGACAATCCCGAGACCTACGCCAACGCTGAGAATCAACTCACCGAGATGATCAGCCGAGACAAGAACCGCGCGGCGGTCGTCCTCTGGTCGGTTGCCAACGAGACGCCGATCGGCGACGCACGGCTGACGTTCCTCACGCGTCTCTCCGAGCGAGCACGTGCGCTCGATCCTACACGCCTTATTACGGCCGCGCTCAACACCGTCGACCGCGATCCGGAGACGAACACGACGTTCATCCGCGATCCGCTGGGCGATGTGATCGACGTGATCGGCATCAACAACTACTGCGCGTGGTACGGCAGCGCGATGCCCGAAGACTGCGCCTCGGTCCGCTGGGCGTCCGACTTCGGCAAGCCGGTCATCATGAGCGAGACCGGCGGCGGCGCGAAGCCGGGCCTGCACGGCGAGCCCAACGAGCGCTGGACGGAGGAGTACATGGCCGCCGTTTACGAGAACAACCTCGAGATGGC
>CAZRTY010000039.1:0-12731 GCA_964603055.1 uncultured Rhodothermales bacterium
GTACCGCGTCGATGTCGACAGGATAGAAGCGTCGATTAGGTTGTGGATCGGCTTCGATCCATACATCGGTCAGCCGGCCGTCTCGTCCATACGTATCGATCTGTATCCAGCCGGGGCGGAGGTTGATGGCGAACAACCGGTCGTCTACGACGACGGCCGAGGATGACAGCAGCGGTGGCTGGAAATTCCCTTCCTCCAGGAAACGGCGGCTGCGCGAGAGCATGGGCGAATCGAACCCGACGAGCGCCAGCGTATCGATCCGTCCTTCCCTCAGCACATACAACACCGGTCGGTAGCCTGAGATACTGAAAACGTCGCCGTCTAATATTCGCAAGGAGCCTGAATGCCGCCAGTACGGACCGTCCATCGGTACCTCCTCGATCAACCGCCCGCCGTCATCGAACACAAAAATGGTGGCACCTGAGGACTCCGATACGTCTTTCACAAAGATCCGTCGGTCGCCTAAGACGGCCATTCGATCACTCGTACTGCGATCCATGTCGAAGTCAATCGTTCGCAACACCTCGCCATCCGCCATCAGCATCATGCGTCCGGCGAAGGCATTAAAGACTCCAAGGGTGTCGCCGCGAAATCCTGCCAGATATGGCGATTCGAAGTCGCCTTCGACGGTGCGGATTTCGTTTGTCGACTTCACGACGTGCGCGACTCTATTGCGTCGCGGAGCGGCCACGTACACGTCGCCGGTTCGTGCGTCAACGGCCAGCGTCTGAGGCATCGACAGGGCATCGCTCAAGTCGATGGTCTCGATGTGCTCGAGCGTTCCCGGATCAACGGAGGCCGCGATCTGGCGCGACAGTGAATCCGCCGGAAGCAGCGAGTAATTGTCGGAGCGCGCACACGACGACGGCAAACAGCCGCCGAGCACGAACAACAGCAGAACAGGGAGGAGGCGTTGCACGGTGATCAATTCTGCTGCCGTCCGAGGCGGAGGCTGGTCGATACCTGATTACCGTCACGGATGAGCTGGATGCGGATGACATCGCCCGGGCGGTAGTCGTAGATCACGGCCTGAAAATCTTCGAGCGCGTTGATCGTACGGCCCTCAACATCGACGATGACATCATACGGTCGGATGCCCGCTGCCTCGCCCGGTGAGTTCGGGTCGACGTCGCGGATGAGCACGCCGGTTGTGCGGTTGAGCCCAAGTGCACCTGCGATGCGCTGCGTGACCGTCACGCCGTAGAGACCGATGTAATACGACCGGTCGATGCTGCCGCTCTCACGGAGCTCATCGATGACTTGCGATGCGCGCCCTGCCGGAACCGCAAACCCCAGCCCGATCGAGCCGCCGGTCTCGCTGATGATGGCGGTGTTGACGCCGATGACTTCGCCCAGCGCATTGACAAGCGGCCCGCCCGAGTTGCCCCGGTTGATGGCGGCATCGGTCTGAATCATGTCGCGATAGATGCGACCGTCGCGCTGCGAGTGTAAGTCGCGGCCCACGGCGGAGACCACGCCCACCGTCACGGTTGGCTCGGCCGCCTGGAAAAGTCCGAACGGATTCCCCAGCGCAATCACCCACTCACCAGCCATCACCGTCTCGCCGCTGCTCCATGATAAGTACGGAAGCGAGCGGTCGGGTTCGACCTTGAGAAGTGCAAGGTCAGTCGCCGGATCGCTGCCAACGAGCGTGGCCTCGAGCGTACGGCCATCCGGGAAGGCGACTGTGATCTCCGTGGCATTCCCCGCCACGTGGTCGTTCGTGACGATATACCCATCGGGCGAAATCACGAATCCCGAGCCCATGCTTTGCACGGGCCGTTCCATGATGCGCGGCCGCGACCGTCCGAAGAACGGCGCGAAGAAATCGTCGAACGGATCGCGCACCTGTACGCGCTGCACGGCGGTCACGTTGATACTCACAACAGCCGGCGACACCACTTCGACCGCGCGCGTGATGGCCGTATGGCGGCTTCGATCAATCTCATCGGCGATGCCGGTCTCAATGCGGTCGACGCGCTGCGGCGGCGGCTGCTCGCCCGCCTGTTGCGAGTTGGCGTCGTCCGAACACGCGGCCAGGAGCACGAGCGCGAGTAAAGCCGATGCTAATCGGGACATGTTGTTCTGAGGAGGATGGGGAATTGCCGCCGTATTACGGCCGCTCAATCGACCTGTTTCTACGCCTGAATCTACGCTATGATGGCATCGTACAGGAGTTTGATGACCACGATGGATGCGACCGCCGAGAATGCCAGGGCAAGGGTACGACGCTTCACGCGATGGGCCATCACCACGCCCGCTCGGGAGGTCAGAAAAGCCGGCACCGCCAGCATCAGGCCCGATGCCACGTCGACGTAGCCGAGCGACATCGGTGACGGCAGCATCACGCCCCAGCCTGAAGCCACGTACGTAGCGACACCGAAGACGGACGTCAGCACGATCGTCGCGCTCGATGTACCTGTTGCGAGGCGGATCGGAAAGCGAAAGAGGTTGTGGTAGGCCGGAACGAGTACCGTGCCGCCGCCCACGCCTGCCACGGCCGAGAGTCCACCCGACACCAGGCCCACACCCGCCATCGCGGCGATCGGGACATTGGCGCTTCCCTCATCGCCCGGATTGGCACGCGCCACCTGCGACGGCCGCAGCATCCGTACGATGGCGACGATGAGGATCGCGCTGAATACGATCTGAAAAGCCCGCGTATTAAACCACGGCTGCGTGGTGATGAACGTCGCGGCGAACCACACGCCAACGGCGCTCGCGGTGCCCGTCCAGAGCGCGGTTCGGATGTCGGCCGATCCGCGGCGATGCTGGTGCCACGCGCTCGACGTCGCCGCGAAGACGACGCAGAAGAGGCTCGTGGCTACGGTTGCGGTGGAGACGACGTCCGGCGCTGCGCCAACCGACTGAAAATAGTATAGCAGGATCGGTGCGAAGATGATGCCGCCGCCAACGCCAACGAGTCCGACCAGAAGCCCCGTGCCGAGGCCGGCCGCCACAAGAACGACGGCGTGCATCCACTCCATATCAACAACAGCGTTTCTTGGTATTGCAATCCAGCTCGATCATCGTCATCTCGTTCAATGCGTACCTGCAAGAAGCCCGCGGTACGCCGACTCGTTTCGCAACAGATCAACCGCCGCTTTCAGTGATTCGTCATGAGGGAAGGACGCGCGAATCCGATCCGACTCGCTCATGAATCGCGCCGCAATCTCCTGGCGAAGTCGCTCGCGCAAGCGATTCTCGAATCGATCGAAGTCGGCATCTTTCGCTGATTCAATAGCGGCTGTGATCTCCGACGCGCGCCTCCTCACATCATCATATCCGGCCGCGTCGAGCTCAGTTAGCAGCGACCCCGCGGCATCCTCGGCCGACGTGCGATAGGTGAATCCGTCTCGTTTCAGCCAGCGCCGGAAATCCGCATAGACCTCATCCGTCACAACAAACGGTGTCTCGAGTGAGGGCGCCTGCGCCGCGAACACTCCCGCGTATAAAAAGAACGCAGCGCGGCGTTCGAGCGCTTCCTCAAGCTCGCTTCGGCGGATCGGCCCGGCCGGGGCATCAGGTTCGACGCCCAATCCATCGCGTACGGTTCGTCCGGCGCGTGTAAGATGAGTGGGGAGGGAGCTCGCATCTTCGGCTAGTGTGTCCACGCGCTGAATGCTGCGGCCCGACGGCGTGTAGTAGCGCATCTTGGTGAACTTGAGCGCGGTGTTATACGGCAGCGGCCGAACCACTTGCACCAGGCCTTTACCGAAGCTCGGGCGGCCGACAACCACGCCGCGGTCGAGATCCTGCATGGCCCCGGCCACGATCTCGCTGGCCGATGCGCTGTGCTCGTCAATGAGGATGGCGACCGGAAGTGCTTCGTCGACGGAATCGTTCTGCGTGCGGAACGTGATTTCGTCGGCGAGCGTGCGCCCGTGCGTGGTGACGATGGGCGTCCCGCGCGGAACGAACATCCCGACGATGTCGACGGCTGCTTCGAGCAACCCGCCGGGATTCCCGCGGAGGTCGATTACTAACCCGTTCAGCGACGCATCATCCTGCAGTCGAGCCAGGGCATCCCTCATCTCGCGCGGCGCGCTCTGGCCGAATCGATCGAGTTTGATGTAACCGATGGCGCGGGCGGCTTCCCCATCCACAAGCCCTGCGAACGAAACGTCGTCAATCTGCACGCTCTCGCGCCGCAGTGCGAACTCGAGCGGCGCATCGACACCTTCCCGCGACAATACTACCTCAACCACGGATCCCGGCTCGCCGCGGAGGAGATTCCGCGCGTCGGCAGGAGTGATCTCATCGGCCGATCTCCCGCCGATTTGCTCGATCACATCCCCCACACGCACGCCCTGCACGAAAGCCGGCGACCCCTCCAGCGTCTCAATGATCGTCAGCCGGTCGTCACGCGTTCCGATCGTGACCCCCACACCGCCGTAACGACCCCGCGAGAGGATGTCCATGTGTGCCTGATCAGCCTCGTCCATGAACGTCGTGTACGGATCGAGGCGCTCGAGCATCGCGTCGATCCCCGCCCGCATCAGAAGCGTCGCGTCGACGTCATCCACATACTCGGATGCCAGCTCTTCGAACAGCGCACCGAAGATCTGGAAGTTTTTCCGCAGCGCGAAAAAGTCGTCGCTCCTCGGGGCAACGAACGCACCGAGCGCGAACGCCGCGCCAACCGCAAACGCGATGATGCCCAGTCTAAAACGCTGAGGCATGACTTCCGGTGGTTAACGGTTATGGGGATGGACCGGCCTGCGATGAGTATCCGGCGAAGGTATCGCTACTCAAGCGCCTCGGCAATCTCACGGTCGCGCCGGCGGTTGACCACACGAGAGATCACGATCGAGATCTCGTAAAGCAGCGCGATGGGGATGGCCACGATGATCTGTGAGATGGCGTCGGGCGGCGTAAACAGTGCCGCCACAATCAGGATGCCCAGGTACGCATAGCGCCGGTATTTGCGCAGGCCTTCCGGCGTGATGATGCCGAGTTTCGACAGGAAGAAAATGACCACCGGCAGCTCGAACATCACGCCTGTGCCGAAGGCCCAGATCGTCACCATGCTGAAGTAGCGTGTGATGTCGAACTGGTTAACGATGGCCTCGGAAATCTGATAGTTGGCAAAGAACTGCAGCGCGAGCGGCGTCAGCACCAGGTATCCGAAGGCGATCCCTGAGACGAAGAAGAACGTGGCAAAGGCGGTGGAGAAGCGCATGCCCACGCGCTCGTTCGGATAGAGACCCGGCGCGACGAAGCGCCAGATATTGTACACCACCACAGGCGAACCAACGATGAAGCCGACGGCCGCGATGGTGCCAAGATGCGCCATGAACTGGCCCGTAATCGTCCGGTTGAGCAGTTCTACGTTCGTGGCATCGATGCCGAAGACATCGTACATGAAGAACGTGCTTCGGGTCGGACCGAGGAGAAGTTCGTTGATGATCCACTTGCTGAAGAAGGCGCAGAGGACCATCGCCAGGCCAACGCCTACCATGCTGCGGATGATTGCCCAGCGCAGCTCCTCGAGGTGGTCGAGGAATGGCATCTCGCCCCTCTCGTTCTTTGGCCTGGGCGGTGCGCCCAGCGCTCCATCGCCTTGCGGGTCGTTATTCCGCGCTACGCGGATGGCCCTGGCAACACGTTGTCCGAAAGAGTATATCCTCATCTCACAGCCGGGTCAGACGGAGTCCGAGCTGCTACGCGCGTTCTCTCGCAGATTCAAATCGAGCAGCGCATCAACCCAGAGCCCCTCGCTCTCCATGCGCCCGCGCCCGCTGCTCCATGTAAAATGAAACAGCGTCACGAGTCCGACAACGTTGAAGCCGTCGCTGCGCAAGAGCGATACCGCGCGCGCCGCGCTGCGGCCGCTATTGAGGATGTCGTCGAGTAAGACGATCGGCTCTGATCGGTCGAGCGGACCTTCAACCAGGCGCCTTCTGCCGTGGGGCTTACGGTTCTCGCGCACGAAGCCGCCGCGGAATGCAGGCTCGCCCGGCGCGGAGAGAACCGAACTGACCATCGAGAATGCTCCGAATCCGAAACCGGCTACCTGATGCACATTCTTCTGCCGAAGGCGCTCGGCGAGCACGGAGCCGACTTCAAGGAACAGCTCGGAGTCGAGCATGGGGATGCGCGTGTCGAGCAGCCACCCGATCGGCTGTCCGCGCGGATCGGTGATCGCTTCATCCTCGCGGCGCACGAGCGCGCGGTGGTAAAGCCGGCGCCCCAAATCGACCAGTCTTGTTTCGGAGGCCCCAGTGGCCTCCATCAGTTTCTGCGCTTTCATTACAACGACAATAAATCCGGCTCTCGGGCGCGATCATCCTTCCGTAGTCGCGTGCACAATGCACGTCGGGCATCTACCGGCAGCGCCGCGGCTACGTTCCAACCCCTGCACTCCGATTAGTTCGCTAAATCATACAGCGGGTACCGCCGGCAGAGTTCGCCCACCTCTTTCCGTACACTGTTTTGAATCGACTCATCGCCCGTGTTCTGAAGCACGCGATCGATGAGTTCGGCGATATATCTGAAATCGTCTTCTTTGAGGCCGCGCGTGGTCATGGCAGGCGAACCCAGGCGGATGCCACTGGTCACGAACGGACTCTGGTCGTCGAACGGCACCATGTTCTTGTTGACCGTGATCTCGGCGCGCTGCAATGCATCTTCGGCGTCTTTGCCGGTGAGGCCTTTGTTGCGCAGATCGACGAGTATGAGGTGGTTGTCCGTTCCGCCTGAGACCAGGTCGTAGCCACGGTCAACAAGTGCTTCGCCCATCGCTTTCGCGTTGGCGATAACCTGCCGCTGGTACGAGGTGAAGCCGTCTTGCAGCGCCTCGTCGAATGAGACGGCTTTCGCCGCGATCACGTGCATGAGCGGGCCGCCCTGCGTGCCGGGGAAGACGGACGAGTCGAACAGCTCGCTCATCATCTTCGTGCGGCCGCTCTTCGGCGCCACTTTGCCAAGCGGGTTCTCGAAATCGCGCCCGATGAGCAGCATGCCGCCGCGCGGGCCGCGGAGCGTCTTGTGCGTCGTCGTCGACACGATGTGGCAGTGCGGCATCGGGTCGTTGAGAAGATCCGCGGCAATGAGGCCTGCCGTGTGGGCCATGTCCATCCACAGAATTGCACCCACTTCATCGGCGATGCTGCGGAAAGCCTCGTAGTCGAAATCGCGCGTGTAGGCGCTGGCGCCGATTGAGATCATTTTAGGCCGGACTTCCAGCGCGCGGTCGCGGACGCGGTCCATGTCGATGCGGCCGGCAAGCGGGCCGTGGCGCTCAACGCCGTAGTACTCAGCCTTGTAAAGGAGTCCGCTGAAGTTGACCGGACTGCCGTGCGTGAGGTGCCCGCCGTGCGCCAGGTCAAGACCCAGAAACGTGTCGCCGGGCTCGAGCAGCGTCAGGTACACGGCCCAGTTGGCCGATGCACCGCTGTGCGGCTGAACGTTGACCCACTCGCAACCGAACAGTTCTTTCGCCCGGTTGCGCGCCAGATCTTCGACCACATCTACGAACTGGCAGCCGCCGTAATAACGCTTACCGGGCAGCCCTTCGGCGTACTTGTTGGTGAGGGGCGAGCCCATGGCCTGCATCACGGCCTTCGAGACGAAGTTCTCTGAAGCGATGAGTTCGAGGCCGTCGTTCTGCCGCTCAATCTCTTTCTGAATCGCGTCGAACACGGCGGGGTCGTGCGTCTGTAGGTCGTTCATTCAAATGTGCGGAATTGGGTAGGAGACGGAGGCGCCGTCTGCAATTTAGTAGCGCGCTCCGGTTAATTGGCTTTATCGGATCATCTCCGGCCGATGCGTCTCGAAAAACATGCCGGCGATGCCGATGAAGCGCCATTCGTTCTCGGTGCGGTCCGGGCCGTCGAAGTCGATGGTGTAGGTGGAAAAGATAACGAAACTCCGGCGCTCGGTGATGCGGTCGATGTTATCTCCGGCGAGTCTTCCTCCAATCGTTCCGATTGCTTCGCCCAGAACGCCGTCTCCCGCCTGCTGGCGGATGAGCTGTTCGGACTGCTGCCTCGCGAAGAGGCGGAAGTCGTCCATCGAAGGGTTGAAGAACGCGAGGGCGATCAGGGCAAGTATCAGAACGACGAGGCCGGTGCGCATTGCGTTATCGTGGTTGCGTCAATGGGTAAGTGCGTACTGAAGGATGTTGGTGCCCATCTCGAGGGCGCGCTGCCGGACGGCCTCCGGATTGCCGTGGACTTCGGCGGGCTCCCAGCCGTCGGTCAGGTTCGTCTCGTACGTGTAGAATACGGCCAGCCGGTCGTCGATGAAGATGCCAAAGCCTTGCGGCGGGTCGTCGTCGTGCTCGTGGATCTTCGGTAACCCACCGGGGAAGTTGAACTGCTGGCTGAAGATGGGGTGGGAGAAGGGGAGCTCGATCAGTTCATGATCGGGAAGGACGCGGCCGAGCTCGCGGCGGATGTACGGATCGAGGCCGTAGTCATCGTCGATGTAGAGGAAGCCGCCGCGCTCGAGGTACGTGCGCAGATACTCGACTTCGCGCGAGGTGAGCGAGATGTTGCCGTGGCCCGACAACACGATGAACGGATAGGTGAAGAGGTTCTCGCTGGATAGCTCGACGACGTCGGCCTCGGGTGCGATGTCGATGACCGTGTGCTCGCGTACATAAGCCAGAAACGATGGCAGCGGCGTCTGAGCCTGGTACCAGTCGCCACCGCCTCCGTACTTGACGGCGGCAATGCGCACGGCGCCTTGATGCTGCGCCTGAGCGGCCGTGGCAAGCGCCGGCATCAGGAGCGATATGAAAATGAGCAGCCGGAAACGCACAACTGAAAATGAACTGCGAGGAAACGATAGCAGCCGAGGAAGTGACCAGCCCGGGTTCGAATGGTGGGCGGTGCAACGTCGGTGTCGGCCGAAAAGTTTAAGGCGGATGCAGGCATGGTGCCGAATGGCGTGGCTTCAGAATGTGCGTCCCGAGGTGGGCGAAAGAGCGACATGGTCGAAGCGCCCGCCATCACCGTCCCGGCGCATGGATGCTGAACGCAGGCGAGGCCGTGCCCGGTTCTCCCCAAATTATGCAGCAGTCAAAACCAGGACCGCGATGGATCTTGTTTGATGCCGGCGAACTACGCGGGTGGAGGTTTTGTGTTGGCGTTGCGGCGGCTGTTTCTCAAATTGCGGCTGCTGCGGTAGAATACTCGACACTGCGGTAGTTCAACGGTCAGTTACCCTTGCCCATTATGAAACGACTTCTTGCCGCTCTGGTCGGCGGATTCGCGGCGGCGGCGCTCACCACGTTGCTGCTGCATATGGCGGTTCAACCGCTCGCGGTTCAACGACGGGCGGTGCAACCTCGAGGCGCGTCGGCTCGTCGGGCAAAAGATGCCTCGCCGGTCGACGACATCTCGGAGCGCGATGCCGAGGCACTTCTCCGCGAGCTCGACTCGCTGAGTTGACGTCATACACCATCATTTCGGAGAGCAATGATAAAATTTCGCCATCCCCTCTGCCTGTTGCTGGCGCTCATGTGCCTCGTGCCGGCGGCGCGCGCGCAGGACATCCCTGAGATTGAGTACGAGTCGTTCGTACTTGATAACGGATTGACGCTGATCGTCCACGAAGATCGCAAGGCGCCGATTGTGGCGGTTAACGTGTGGTATCACGTGGGGTCGAAGAATGAGCCGAAGGGGCGGTCGGGCTTCGCGCATCTGTTTGAGCACCTGATGTTTAACGGCAGCGAGAACCACGACGACGATTATTTCCAGCCGCTGGAGCGCGTGGGTGCCACTGACTTGAACGGTACGACCAACTGGGACCGCACGAATTACTTCCAGAACGTGCCGACGGGCGCGCTGGATATGGTGCTCTTCCTGGAGTCGGACCGGATGGGCCACATGCTCGGCGCCGTGACGCAGGAGAAGCTCGATGAGCAGCGCGGTGTGGTGCAGAACGAGAAGCGTCAGAGTGAGAATCAGCCGTATGGGCAGGTTTACAATCGCCTCACGTACGCGATGTGGCCTGAGCGGCATCCGTACGCGCACACGGTGATCGGCGAGATGGAAGATCTCGACGCGGCTGAGCTGGCCGACGTCCACGAGTGGTTCCGCACGTATTACGGTCCGAATAACGCCGTCATCGTTGTTGCCGGAGACATCGATCCGCAGACGGCGCTGGCCAAAGTGGAGCAGTTTTTTGGGGATATCCCGCCCGGGCCGCCGATCCCAAAGTTTGAGCGTTGGATCCCGGAGCGGACAGGTGAGCAGCGTGAGGTGCTCCAGGACCGCGTGCCGCAAGCGCGGATCTACAAGTCGTGGGTTGCGCCGGAATGGGGCTCGGCCGATGCCGACTTCCTCGATATCGCGGCATCGGTGCTGAGCACAGGCCGTAATTCTCGCCTCTACCGCCGCCTCGTCCACGAAGAGGAGCTTGCCACGAACGTCTTTGCATACAATCAGGCCGGCGAGATCGCCGGACTCTTCAACGTGGTTGCCACCGCCCGTCCGGGTGTTGATTTAGGGGAGTTGGAGCGCGTGCTCGACGAAGAGCTGGCACGATTCCTCGACGAAGGTCCGACGGATGAAGAGCTTGAGCTGACGCGGGCGCGCCAGCGGGCGAGCTTCGTGCGCGGCGTGGAGCGCATCGGCGGCTTCGGTGGGAAGTCGGATATCCTCGCGATGAACGCTGTTTACGCCGGCGACCCATCGTTCTACCGCGTGACGATGGCGCGCAAGCTGAACGCAGCGGCTGACCAGATCCACGACGCGGCCCGCAGATGGCTTTCGGACGGCGTGCACGTGATCGAAGTGCGTCCGTATCCCCAGCTTCAGGCAACGGGCGCGGGCGTGGATCGCTCGCAGCTTCCCGATGCAGGCGCGCCGTCTGCTGCCGACTTCCCCGACATCCAGGAGACCACTCTCTCCAATGGCATGAAGGTCGTGCTGGCCGAGCGCGCCACGGTTCCTCTCGTCGAGATGCGCCTTCTGGTGGATGCAGGGTATGCCGCCGATCAGTTCGCATCGCCCGGTACGGCATCGCTGACGATGGAGATGCTCGACGAGGGAACGGAGAACTACACCGGGTTCGAAATCAGTGAGCGGCTTGACTTGATCGGTGCGCAGCTTAGCTCGTCGGCCGGGCTCGATGTGGCCACCGTCCGCATGTCGGCACTCAAAGACAACCTCGAACCTTCGCTCGATCTGTTCGCCGAGGTCGTACTGCGGCCGGCGTTTGCCCAGGCCGACTTCGAGCGGTTGCAGCGCCAGCAGCTCGCGCAGATCCAACAGGAGAAATCGCAGCCGCTCATGATGGGCCTCCGCGTATTGCCGGGCCTTATCTACGGAGAGGGCCACGCGTACTCGCTTCCTTATACCGGCTCGGGTTATGAGCATACGGTCGCGGAGCTGACGCGGGATGACCTGGTGAACTACCACCAGACGTGGTTCCGGCCGAACAACTCGGTACTCGTCGTGGCTGGCGATATCACCCTCAGCGAAATTGTGCCCATGCTCGAAGCCAAGTTTTCCGGTTGGCAGCGTGGGAATGTCCCGCAGAAAAATGTCGGCACTCCGGCGAGCGTCAATCAGCCGGTCATCTATCTGATGGACCGCCCCGGCGCGCAGCAGAGCATCATCTTTGCGGCGAACGCGGCGCCACCGAAGGCAAACCCACACGAGACGGCGATCGAGGCCTTCAACCGTGTGCTGGGCGGTTCATTTACGTCGCGCATCAACATGAACCTGCGCGAGGATAAGGGCTGGAGCTACGGTGCGAGCTCATTGGTGCTCAGCGCCGCCGGGCCCCGCTTCTTCATGGCCTACGCGCCCGTGCAGAGCGACAAGACGGCCGAGTCAGTGGCCGAGATGCACCGCGAGCTTACCGAGGTTGTGGCCGAACGGCCGCTTACGGCAGAGGAGCTTTCGCGTGCGCAGAACGGGCTGACGCTGACACTCCCGGGCCGATGGGAGACGCTTACCTCGGTGGCCGGCTCGGTGACGGAGATCGTACAGTACGACTTGCCGTACGATTATTACGACACATACGAGCAGGCAGTGACGTCGCTCACGCTCAACGATGTGCATACGGCGGGCCCGCAGTTTGTCCAGCCCGATAACCTGGTATGGGTTGTTGTCGGAGACCGCGCGGAGGTCGAAGCCGGGCTCCGAGACCTCGACATCGGTGATATCCGCTACGTCGACGGAGACGGGAGGCCGATCACCGCGGCGAACTAACGAGTTAAGATCAGCGGTTTTACGGCCGGCTCACGAACGTGGGTCGGCTGTTGCCGTATGTAGGGCCATGACTGATAAAACGATCGAATGCCCCTCATGTGCGCTGCCTATCGACCCAAGCGTCGATGAGTGCCCCTACTGCGGCTACGAGCTTCCAAAGCAACGCAAAGGCGTCATTGTCGCGGCGATTGCCTTCGTGCTGCTGATGATCATGTGGGCGGTATTCTGAACGGGAAGGCATTGTTGCCTAACCGTAACAAGTATCGTCGTATTTGGTCGATGCCGCGATCTGTTGTCACCGCCCGCGTGCGTTTAAACCGGTCTGTAAATTGGTTTTCAGCATAAGGATGCAGTTCTTATGCGGCTTCGTCGGCGGGTTATGATAAACGAAGCTCGTCGACCAATAGCTGTCAAACACAGAAGCACGCATGATGTCTGGTTTCAATCCGTTCCGGTTACTTACGGCCCTATTCTTCGCGGGAATATTCATCGTCCCAACCGCCGATGCTCAGATCACAATCGATCACGATTTCTTTGAACGTTATCTGACGTCAGAACACA
>CAZRTY010000040.1:0-1785 GCA_964603055.1 uncultured Rhodothermales bacterium
CGTGGAGCCGGTTCCGGGCCGCGAGAGTTCTTTCGCGAGCTTGACGCGCTGCGCCTCGCCACCGGAGAGCGTTGTCGATTGTTGACCGAGCCGGATATAACCGAGTCCGACCGAATCGAGCGTCTTCAGCTTCCGACTGATCCGCGGCACGGCCTCGAAGAAATCGAGCGCTTCGGAGACCGTCATGTCGAGGATGTCGGCGATGCTCTTGTCCTTGTAGCGGACTTCCAGCGTCTCCGGGTTGTAGCGTTTGCCCTTGCACGTTTCGCACTCCACATAAACGTCGGGCAGGAAGTTCATCTCGAGCTTCACGATGCCCGCACCCTTACAGGTCTCGCAGCGACCGCCCTTGACGTTGAACGAGAAACGGCCGGGCTTGTACGCGCGGATCTTCGCTTCAGGAAGCTGCGCCAGGAGGTCCCGGATGTGCGCGAAAAGTCCGGTGTAAGTCGCCGGGTTTGAGCGCGGCGTCCGTCCGATCGGGCTCTGGTCGATGTCGATGACTTTGTCGACATGCTCGATGCCGTCAAGCGATTCGTACGGGAGTGGGACTACCTTCGCGTTGAAGAATCGCCGCGCCAGAATCGGATAGAGTGTCTGGTTGATGAGTGATGATTTGCCCGAGCCCGAGACGCCGGTCACGCAGATAAACGTCCCAAGCGGCAGCCGGAGCGGATCGCCCTTGAGGTTATGCCCTGTCGCACCCGTCAGGACGATTTCATGGCCGCTGCCGGTTCGGCGCTCCCTGGGAACGGCGATACTGCGTGCGCCCGTCAAGTATTCTGCGGTCAGGCTGGGCCTCCCGTTCGTGCTGAGGTGGAGTTTCTCCGGTTCGCCGGCCGCGATAACGTGGCCGCCGTGTGCGCCGGCGCCAGGCCCCAGGTCGACCACGAAATCGGCCGCCTCGATCATCTCGCGATCGTGCTCGACCACGAGCACCGAGTTGTCCAGATCGCGCAGCGCCTTGAGCGAATCGATCAAGCGGTCGTTGTCTCGCGGATGCAGCCCGATCGAGGGTTCGTCGAGCACGTACAGCACACCCGTAAGCTGCGTGCCGATTTGCGTGGCAAGCCGGATGCGCTGACTCTCACCACCCGACAGCGTGCGGGCCGAGCGGTCGAGGTTGAGATAGCCGACGCCAACTTCAATCAAAAAGTCGAGCCGCTCACGGATCTCCTTCACGATGGGCGTGGCAATGACCGCTTGCCGGCCGTCGAATTCGACATCGTCGAAGAAGCGCTGCAATGAGCCGAGGTCCATTTGCACGAGGTCGGCGATGTTCTTATCGCCGATGCGATACGACAGACTCTCGGGCTTGAGGCGCGCACCGTGGCAGACTTTGCATGCGAGCGGGCGCATGAACGCCTCCGCCCATTTACGCTGCGCCGCCGACGAGGTGTTCTCGTAGGTATGGCGGATGTGCGCAAAGACGCCATCGTATCGGTGGCGATACCGCACCACGCGATCCTTATAGTTGTAGACGATGTCGAACTGCTCCTCCCCCGCTCCTTCGAGGATGACGTCGAGCTGTTCTTCCGTCAAATCCTTGAGCCGCGTCTCGAAGTCAAATCCCGACGCCTCGGCCACGGCACCGAGCTGGCTGAAGATCCAGTTCTCGCGCGGACGGCCGAGTGCGGCGACGCCACCTTGCTTGATCGTCAGCGAGCGATCGGGGATGACGAGTTCGGGGTCGATCTCACGCCGCACGCCGAGCCCGTTGCATTCCGGACAGGCACCGTACGGCGTGTTGAAGGAAAATGTGTTTGGGGATGGATCGTCGTACGA
>CAZRTY010000040.1:1885-12698 GCA_964603055.1 uncultured Rhodothermales bacterium
AGGCACCGTACGGCGTGTTGAAGGAAAATGTGTTTGGGGATGGATCGTCGTACGAAATGCCATCCTTCGGACTGAACAGGTGGCGGCTGTACGTATGATCGCCCGTGCGCGCGCCAGAGCCCTCGGGCGCGTCGACCACGTACGCGATCAGCGTTCCGTTGCCCATGCCGAGTGCGGTTTCGACCGACTGGCTCACCCGCGATCGGGCATCCGGCTTGATCACGAGCCGATCCACGACGACCTCGACATCGTGCGTCTTGTACCGGTCGAGTTGCATCTTGGCTTCGATCTCGCGGACCTCCCCGTCAATCCGCACGCGCTCGAAGCCCTGCCTCCCGATCTGTTCAAACAGCTCGCGATAGTGCCCTTTACGGCCGCGAACAACCGGCGCAAGGATCATCAATCGGGTGCCTTCGGGGAAGCCGAGTAGGCCATCGATGATCTCATCATCCGACTGCTTCCGCATCCGCTCTCCCGAGATGTAGGAGTAAGCGATGCCGGCGCGCGCGAATAGCAGGCGAACAAAGTCGTAGATCTCCGTGACCGTACCTACCGTGGATCGGGGATTCCGCGATACCGTTTTTTGTTCGATCGAGATGACCGGCGAAAGTCCGTCGATGAAGTCGACGTCCGGGCGTTCCATCATCCCGAGAAACTGCCGAGCGTAGGCAGACAGGCTTTCCATGTAGCGGCGCTGCCCCTCCGCGTATATCGTATCGAATGCCAGGCTCGACTTACCCGACCCGGACAGCCCGGTGATGACCACCAGGCTGTTTCGGGGGATGTCGACGTCGATGTTCTGCAGGTTGTGCTCGCGGGCGCCGCGGATAACTATGCGCTCGTCCATCAGGGATTGACCAAAGTGCGATGGATATATCAGCGGTCGTACCACGGCCGCGGGCGATCGTTTCGGCTTAACCGCGTCTGAATCTTTGACGCTCGCGATGCCCCCGCATGCCGCACGTCTTCACCCGCGCTCGAATTGAATATTGACGCACGGATGCTCCGCCTCCTGTTCAGTTTTCGCGTGCAGAGCCGATCTTAAGCCAAGTAGCACGAGTCATCCCCCGTCATCCCGGTTGGGCCGTCTCCGGTATGGGGATGCGCATTTTACCCGACTACTTTTACCCGACTACGTTTTTACCCGATTACGTTTACCGGTACCTACGTGAACATCGCCGTATTGCTTTTTGAAGGAGTCGTTGCGCTGGATGCCGTTGGTCCGTACGAGGTGCTCTCCCGGATACCCGGCGTGCATGTGGACCTCGTGGCGCGCGGCACCGGGACGGTGCGCTGCGACACCGACTTCTTGACGCTAACGCCAACCGCCGCGTTCGCCGCCGTTCTTCGGCCGGATGTGCTGGTGGTACCCGGCGCCGGGCATCGGATTGAGGACGCTCTTGCTGACGACGCACTTATCGAGTGGCTGGCAGACGCGGGATCGCATGCACAGTGGATCGGTGCCGTCGGCTGCGGCCCTTTGTTGCTGGCTGCCGCCGGCCTGCTCAACGGGCGCAGCGTGACGGCGCACTGGACAGCGCTTGAACGTCTGGAATCGCAGGGCGTCCGTTGCTCGCGCGGCCGACTGGTAGCCGACGGCAATCTCATCACTGCGTCGAGCAGTAGCGCCGGCATCGACCTCGCACTTCACCTGGCCGAACGCCTCACCAATCCGGAAACAGCTAATGCCCTGCGATTGGTCGTAGGGCACGCCACTGAGAATCCAAAGCCCGATTCGTGGGCAGAAGCGCCGGCCCATGTCAAACAAAAAGCAGCGCACGTACTGAATCTGAACCGGCTGCGCGAAGAAGGACGAGCGGCCATCCGAGGGTTGCAACAATACTGAATCGCCGAACTTCTGCGTTCGAAAGAACCGTGAAACGAGGAACGGAGCAGAATGGCGAAGGTATTGGCCCACATCGTTATGTGTACTCAATACACATCCGCAGTACGTGCAGGGATTTTCTCGAGATAAGCGTCCGATTACCGGCTTGATGTTGCTCGTCGCGTTTTGCGCGGGCATCGTCATCGCACCGGCGTTATATCATACCGCACACCCTCACGGCTTTGGTACCGGAGAGAGCGACGGCGTTATTCACATCGGAGACGCCCGCAGTGCGCACACGCCGGTATGCCCGATGTGCCAGTTGCACATCGTCGCGGATGCACCAGATGCCGAGCCACTTGCGCCGCTCGCATCCGCCTTTGTCGAAGCTCCGCTTGTCCCTGCCATCGTAAGCGTCTTTCCCTCCCTTACGCTTAGGTCACGGGCTCCTCCGGCATCCCTCATATGAACTACGGCCTGTAGTTCGTTACTCCGGATCGAACAGCCCTGTGGACCTTCGGCGCCCGCTATCCTGCGAGCGCGCCGTTCTTGACGTAATCCATGCTCCCCATTCTGATACTGCTGCTGCAGTTTCTCCCCCTACCTCCACCCGAAACTGGCACCGAACCCGAAGCCCGAGCCGTAATTACGGGCTACGTGCTCGATGCCGAAACGCACGATCCTCTGCCCGGCGCCGCGGTGCGGCTCCGTGAGGTCGAACGCGCGATGATCACGAATGCACGCGGCGCGTTTCGATTTGAGGATGTCCCGGTTCGGCGGCATACCATCAGCGTGCAGTTCCTCGGCTATCAGCCGGAGGAGCGGCGCGTGTTGCCGACCGGCGACGACACGTATGAGCTCACAATTTATCTCACGCCGTCGGTGCTCGAACTTCCCGACGTGGTGGTGACGGGTACCGGACGTGAGCGTGGCGTACGAGACACGTATCAGCCAACGGCCGTGCTGTCGGGGCGAGAACTCGAACGGCAGATGGGGCCGAGCCTCGCCGAATCGATCGAACATCTGCCGGGCGTATCGCAGCAGTACAACGGCCCGGCAGCGTCCCAGCCGGTAATTCGCGGCCTCTCGGGCGACCGCGTGCTGATCCTTGAAGATGGAGGCCGCACGGGCGACTTATCGACGACTGCTGCCGACCATGCCGTCTCGCTCGATCCCGTGGGTGCCGAACGAATCGAAGTTGTGCGCGGCCCTGCAGGACTTCTCTACGGGCCGAATGCGCTTGGCGGCGTCATAAACGTAGTGCGCGGCGACATTCCCACCAACATGCCTACCCGGGTCAGTGGCACGGCCACCGGAATCGCCGAATCCGTGAATGACGGACTAACCGGCGGAATCGAGCTACGGGCACCGGTTGGCACATTTGCAGTACGGGCGGAGGTCAGCGGACGAACCGCCGGCGACACGCGTACGCCGCTGGGGCGCCTCGAGAGTACCGGCGTGGATGCGAATACGATTGGGGCAGGAATCAGCCTCATCCGTCGGTGGGGGCATGTCGGCATATCGGCACGTCAACAGGACATGACGTACGGACTGCCGGGAGAATTCCTGGGCGAGCTAATCCCCGGCGCACATCCTGGAGGAGTGACGGCAGACACGCGCCGCCGTAACGCTCGTCTGCGTGCGCTGCATACGGACTTCCCCGGTTTCTTCGATACAGCGGAGTTCGAAGCACACGTCAATCACTACTTGCACGACGAGATCGAAGCGTACACCGATGACGGGGCGCCGATCGTCGGTGCCCACTTCGACGTTGTCTCAGGCGGAGGTTCGGTCGCCCTGCGGCATGAGCACGACCTTCACGGCCACGGCGAGCGCTTCATCCGGGCGGAAGGGGCATTCGGTGCATCGATGTTCGTGCGGGACTTATTGACGCGAGGCAGCCACGTCGGGACGCGTCCGGCCCGCGAGCTCTCCTTCGCAGGATACTTGTTCGAGGAGTTCTCGACCGGTCCTGTTCGTTTCCAGCTCGGCGCGCGGTTCGACTGGCAGCGGACGACGCCGAAGCGACTCGACCCCATCCAAACCGGCGGTGAATCTGTTCCCGTTCGCGAGCGCGACTTCCGGTCGATTTCCGGCTCAGCCGCGCTCCTGTACAATACCTCACCGAACTGGACGGTCGGCTTGAACCTCGCGCGGGCATTTCGTGCGCCGGCCATCGAAGAACTGTATTCGGATGGTCCGCATCTGGCGGACTACTCGTTCGACATCGGAAATCCGGACCTGCCGACTGAAGTCGGGCATGGTGCCGATCTCTTCGCGCGCGGCAACTACCGGAGGCTGAATGTTGAGGTCGCGTCGTTCGCCAACCGGATATCCAATTACATCTACTATCGTCCGACAGGCAGCCTCGACCCGCGTTTCAATCGCTATCCGGTTTATCAGGCCACCGCGGACGACGCACTCTTTCTCGGTGCCGATGGTCGCGTTCAGTGGGAGTTCAGCCGCGGCTTCGTAGCGGATGCAACGGTCAGTTACGTCCGCGCTCACCGAATTTCTGACGATGATCCGCTGCCGTTCATCCCGCCGCTGAACACGCGCCTGAACGTGCGCTACACGCAAGGCGGATTCACCGCTGCGGCTGGCCTCACGGCCGCGGCACGTCAGAACCGTGTGCCTAGGGCAGAAACAATGGCAATCGGAACGGCGCTCTCTCAGCATCCGACCGACGGCCACGGCTTGCTCCATGCGGATGTCGGGTATCGGTTCGACTACGGTGGAGCGCTCCACTCAATCTCATTGCATGGCAACAACCTCACCGGCGAGGTATGGCACGACCACCTCTCTCGCATCAAGGACGTCGCGCCGCAGCCGGGTCGAAATGTCCGCCTCACCTATCGCGTCCAGTTCTAAAATCGAAACCCAGAGACGATGACCAGCAAACACACGGCGTATCTACTTCCGTTTTTTCTCGTCTTCGCGATGCTCCTCAGCGCGTGCGACCGCGACGACCTGCACGACGACCACCACTCGCATGGAATTGAGCGGATTGAGATCCGAGGTGTCGACGACGGTGCGCTATATGGCGTCTGGCGCGAGGGTGACTCCGGCTGGACGAGCGGTGGCTCTTTGTCGATCGAAGCGGAAAGCGACGTATCGGTACGTGTTGCCTTCTTTGACGACCACGATCATGAGATCACGCTTCGCGACGGCGGCGAGTACTCGCTGGACATTCGCTTCGTGGATGAAGGTGTAAGCTCCGACGTTCTCTCATGGACGATCAGCGACGATGTCGCCACCTTCTCTAGGATGAACGGTGGTGAAGCCGAGGTCGTCTTCCTTCTGATGCACGGCAATCACTCGGATGCCGAATCGCCCGCGTTCAGGGTCGTGGTCCCGGTGCCCGTCGTCGACGCATAGGCGGCAGAGGTAACAGGGCTGGAATCGTTCGATAATGCGGCTTCGTTCGCCACGACGCGCCGAAACCGCACACATCGCCAACGGTGCAAGCTTCGATGATCAGTCGAAGCACTGCTTAAATGACGAATTCGAACGGGGGCCGTAATTCAGACTCAGCCACAGGGCGCGTCTGGCGGCACACCCGATCAATCCTAACTCATCTTGACGAACGGCTCAGGCGCTACCTGATTGCGCTCTTCGGCCCCGCAAGTTGGAGCAAGAGGCTGTGGCTCGTCACGAAAGGCGCCGTCACGCTCTTCCTGCTCGCCGCCGGGTTGGTCGTCATTTACGCGCTGCTGCTCATTCCTTTCACGCCGGGAATCTCCGACATCCAGAAGGCGAAACAGGAGCGGCCCACCACGTTGCTCTCTGCCGACGGCGAGGTCATCACGGTTCTCAAGCCAGTCAATCGGGAGTGGATATCGCTGGAGGACGTGCCTCAGCACCTAGTCGATGCGCTGATCTCGACTGAAGATCACCGCTTTTATCGGCATCATGGAATCGACGGTATACGCATCTTCGGTGCCGCCTGGTACACGCTCACCGGGCGCGTTCAAGGTGGAAGTACGATCACGCAGCAACTGGCGCGCAACCTGTACGTCGACGAGATCGGGCGGGCGCGTTCGGCCACGCGGAAGCTGAAGGAGGCCATCACGGCCACGAAGATCGAGTTTGCGTACACCAAGGATGAGATCCTCGAGACCTATCTCAACACCGTCCCCTTCCTCTACAATGCTTATGGCATCGAGATGGCCGCGCGAACGTACTTCGGGAAGCCGGCATCCGAGCTAACGGTTCTCGAAGGCGCAACGCTCGTGGGGATGCTGAAGGGCACGTACTACTACAATCCGGTGCGCAATCCCGATCGTGCATTGGCCCGGCGGAATGTCGTCCTCGCGCAGATGACGCGTCACGACCACCTTGGCGAGGAGACGTTCGACGAGCTCTCGGAATCGCCGCTCGAGACTCACTTCGAGCGACAGCCTGAGCCGGATAATCCTGCACCGCACTATTCGGAGTACCTCAGGCAATGGCTCGTCGAATGGGCCGATCGAAACGGGTACAATCTGTACCGAGACAGCCTTGTGGTGCACACCACGATCGACATGGAGCTTCAGCGGTTCGCTAAGGCATCCGTGACACGGTGGGGCGACCGGCTCGAGGACGTCGCGGCCGTCGAGTGGAACGCGGCAGAGCCAGGCACGCTCTTCCGCTCGGCTGATTCATACCGTGGCCGGCGCGGCGGCGACGGATTTAGTTATCTCTGGAATGAACGGCACGACATCGTCGACCGCTTCATCCGCTCCACGCCACAATATCGTCGGGGTATCGAGAGCGGCGTTCGGACTGAGGACATGATCGACAGCCTCCGCGCGGACGCCACGTTCATGGAGGCGCTCCGCAGGCTGAAGTCTCGGCTCGAGGCCGGCTTCCTGGCGATGGATCCTGAGACGGGCGCGGTGAAAGCATGGGTTGGCAGCCGCGATTACGACCTCGACCAGTTCGACCACGTGGCGGTGGCACGGCGTCAGCCGGGCTCCACGTTCAAGCCGTTCGTGTACGCCGCCGCGCTGGAGGCCGGCTATCGCCCGACTGATCAGCTCATGGATGCCCCCGTCGAGATCCGCCTGGCCGGCGGCGAGGTGTGGCAGCCGCAGAATGCCGGCGGATTTTCAGACGAGGAGATGACGCTCGTCGACGGCCTCGTCTATTCGAAGAACTCCATCAGCGCACGGCTCATCGATGACGTCGGCGCCCGAAGCGTCGCCCGCGTCGCACGCAGGATGGGCGTCCAGGAGAGTTCGCTTGAGGAAGTGCCGTCGCTCGCGCTGGGCACCAGCAACGTGACGCTTCTCGAGATGGTGAACGCGTATGCGACGTTCGCCAGAGGCGGAATGCACCGGTCGCCGATACTTATCGACAGGATCGAAGATCGCACGGGCCGCGTCGTCTACGAGTCCGCAGAACGACCGCGGCGAGCTATCGCAGAACAGACAGCCCTCGCGGTCACCGACATGATGCGCGACGCCGTCGACCGCGGCACCGGTCAACGCATCCGCTCCACGTTCGGCATTCGTGCCGATGTTGCGGGAAAGACAGGCACGACGCAAAACAACGCAGACGGCTGGTTCATCTTGATGCATCCCGACCTCGTTGCCGGCGCATGGGTCGGGTTTAACGATCCCGCCATCGGCTTCCGGTCTTCGTACTGGGGCCAGGGCGGCAACAACGCGCTGCTCGTCGTTGGAGATTTCTTTCGGCGGTCCATCAACGCCGGCAAGATAGATTCCGACGCCCGCTTCCCCGATCCCCTGCCTTACGAGGAGCCCTCCGACGGATTCTTCCGACGCATCGGTAATTGGATTGCCTCGGCGGCTTCGTCCGTTGCAGACGGCGTCGCTACATTCTTCCGCGGCATATTTGGTGGGGATGGAGATGGCAGCGTCCCTCCACCATCGCCGGATTCCGACCAGCCTGTCTACGCGTCCTCGGAAGATGATACCGTGGTAGCCGACTCGCTCACTCGGCTGGCGCGCGAGTCGACGCAGCTCAACCGGTACATCGAAGAGATCCGGGCACAGCGCGAGGCGCGCGAGCCCGAACCTCCCGAAGTGATCGAGGAAGAAGTCGAGCAAGAATTGGAGGAGGTCGCTCCGGAGATTCCCTGAGCCACCCGCTCCGTCCAGCTATCGCAGGCTCAAGCCGATGCCGAGGTTGGCCGTCGGGTACGACGCCATGACGTATTCGGCATTGACGCCGAACATAAACAGGTTGAAACGCAGCCCGATGAGCGCGCGGACGTTATTGGCGCCGCTGATGCTCAGACTAATGGGGTCCGTGTATTGCACAGGTCCTGCCGCCGTCTGCACGCTGTAGGTACCGAGGAAATCCGCCGACGAGCTCGACGTCTCGAAGCCGAGACCCGCATATACGTTTGCGAAGATGAGCGAGCGACCAGCCAGTACGTTCATCGTAAAGGCGCTAGACCTCCAGGCAAACTCACGGTCTGTGCCGCCGTCGAGCTCGACGTCGAGCGACACGCGGGAGTATCCCGCCTGAACCGACAGGTCAACAGGTAGCAACCAACCCCCGGGAATCCACTGATTCAAACCGTGGTGCACACCGAAGCCCCACGATCCCACGCTCCCGAAATCCCCAAGATTGACGGAGGGGAATCCACGGAGCATGATCGTCGTGTTGTTCACCAGTCCGAGCCCTGCCTGGATGATCGGCACCGGCGTCAATCCGACACCAATCCCCTGCGGCATTTCGAACCGCGCGACGGGCTCGCCACCAAACGACGCTGTCTCGAGGATATATGTCGGCGCGTCGTCGCTGCCGCTCGCGGTTGGGCTGCTCCCAATCTGCGGATTTGCCACGGTGAGATTTACGAGATCGCCATCCGACAGCGTAAATGATTTTCCGCTACTCGGTACAAATGCCGAACTCACACCGATGCGAACGTGAAAGCCCAGCAGACCGTGAGACCGCGCGGTGCTCGTCCATCCATTATTGAGGGCAGCCCCAAACCCGGCACCGAGTGGGTCCAGATAACGTTCGGCGAGAACTTCTGCGTCAGCCAGACCACCTTCGAGAATACGGTCGAGCTCTTCGAGCTGTGCATGCGCCGTCGTCGGGATGCACAGGCCGACGAGAATCACAAGTATTGATAACCGAGCCGCCATGATTTGGGATTGTCAGATTGAAGGGAGCGATGACGCAGCGTATATCGTCAGCATGGCACGTTCATAAACAGCCAGATGCAATTAAAGACTTTCTGAGAGCTCTTTCATCATGGCCGCATAACGCCGGATGACGTCAAGCGTCGAATGGTCGTCCTCGTAGATCGAATACCACCCCTGTTCCTCATGTGGTGGATCGCCCGTGAGCGTGTCGCCCGGCTTCCAGAAGGCACCTGGTTCGACCGGCCGGCCCTGTCCACTCCACGACCAGACATTGCTCCCGGCCATCACGCTCCCCTCGGATGCAAGCTTGTGGATGGCGCCGAAGGCGACCGTAAAGAATCGGTCTCGGTAATTGACTGACGACGCAGGATCGTAGTCCCGGCCGTCGCGCGTCACGCCGAACTCCTCAAGCACGAGCGGCTTCTGAAGGCGCTCAGCGACTGCCACATGGTCGGCGAGGTAGCCCATCGCACGGCCCATCGCCGGGTAGAATGTTTCCTCCGCCCTTTCCGGATCGTACCAGCCCCAGTTCTCAATCCATATATGGATGGTCAGATAATCGAGCGCCTCGGTTTCGGAAACCGATTCAAAAGCTGTCCGCTCGAGCGACGTGAGCTTGCCTTCCCCACCGAGCGAGACGAGCTGATTGGGGGCCATCCGCTTGATCGCCTCCGCCGTCTCCGGTATCCAGCGCTGGTAGGCTTCCGTCTGATCGAATCCGCGCGGCTCATTACCGAGCTGCCACGACATAATTGTCGGATCATCGCGATATAGCACGCCGGTGATCGTATTTCGGCGCGACGTCAACATCTCCACGAAATCGAGGAAGATGCGCTGCGCCTCGGGCTCGATGTAGAATAACGCCGAGAAATTCTGAAACTCGTCCCACGTCGTACCCGGGTTATGGGGGTATGGGATGGGGACATCGCGCACCCACGATACATACTGCGACATCCCACCCGACCACTGGAAAAAGTTGTTCAGCACGAGCACCGCACGCATGTCCCGCTTGGCCATCTCGGCCAGCAGGAAATCGAGCCCTTCGAGCAGTGCCTCGTCGTACACGCCCGGCTCCGGCTGCACCGCCGGACTCACCCTCCACGGCTCACTATCCGGACCCTCCGAGGCCGCCATCACCCGAAGATTGTCCACGCCCAGCTCCTGCAGGTGATCGAGCTCCGCCACGAGCCGCTCCCGATCTCCCGACGGACCTTCAGAGCCGAGGTTCATCGCAAACCAGAAGTTCGCGCCGAGGAAATAATATGGTGCATCCCCAACCATAAACCGTCCCTCCTCCACCCGAACGAAGTCGGCCGGCTGTGCTGCAACATCGATCGCGAATCCGAAAATCCAGAAAAAGACAAGAATCGTTCGCATACAGTCCGGAGGTTGGGAATCAGGAACAGAGACGGATCAAATTAATTAGTCAAATTGAATTATTAAAATAGGCGGCGCCAGGCACCGCTCATTTTGATAACATGACTGTGGCACCTTACCACGTGGTAATTGCTTTGATGCCGGCAACGAGTAACCCTGGCGGGAATGCTAATCGGGACTAACCTTACCTACACCAAGGAATACAACTTGCGGATCGTTCATGAGACGATCCGGCTGCACGGGCCTCTCTCTCGGGCCGACATCGCGCGGCGCACCGAGCTAACGGTTCAGACGGTGTCGAACCTCGTGCGCCAACTGGTGGAGCTTAATCTGGTGCGGGAGGACGGGAGGCGCCAGGAAGGCCGCGGCGCTCCATCCGTCACACTGTCACTGAATGCGAATGGCGGTTTCGCTGTTGGGCTCGACCTCGACCGCGACCACCTTACCGGCGTGTTGGTCGACCTCACCGGGCAGGTCCGCCAGCGCGTGGGCATGGATCTGCACTTCC
>CAZRTY010000041.1:0-12404 GCA_964603055.1 uncultured Rhodothermales bacterium
CTACCTCGCCTACGAACAGCTTCAGCTCAGCGGTCGCGCTGCGTATTGATTCGTATATTTCGCGGTTGTCGGCGAGCGTCGCGTTCAGCATCTGGATGGCATCGCTGTACAGGACTTCCGCATCGTCAGCCCGGACGCGGTCAGAAACAACCTCTTCGTACATCCCGAGATATTCCTCGACGGCGCGCTTCGTGTAGCGGCCCGTTCTCAACCGCTCGCGGTGGTCGTCGAGCATGCGGCGATACTGCTCGAACTTCTCACGCCTGCCGGCGAACGCCCGCTTACGAGTCTCCAGCTCTCGCTGCCAGGCTTCGCGAAGCCGTGCTATTTCTGCGGTGTGCGCCTCGCCCAGTTCCACCTCGCGCCGTGAGACGGCGCTTCGTCCACGCCACCAGAACCAGACGGCAGCGGCCGAAGCCAACACAGTCGCAATTATTAAAAACGTCGTCATCACATCCAGTTTCGGCAGTGAGCAGTCGCCGAGTTCTCACTCCCAATAGACCCAACTCTCAGTTGCAGAATCGGCCAATCTCGGATGATCTAAAGGATGGCAGCTCGATCTGCGGGACCGAGCGTTGCGGCGTCAAAACGAGCAAGGGACTTCCCCGGTCACACCGTCGGATCCGGCAGGGCAAACAATGCGCGTGCGGTGCGTGACGTCACGTCCGCGACTTCCTCCAGCCCAATCCCTTTGACCTCGGCCACCTTCTCCGCCACCAGTCGTACGTACGCCGGCTCATTCCGCTTTCCTCGATATGGATGCGGCGCGAGAAAAGGCGCATCGGTTTCGAGCACGATTTGATTTAAGGGGATGTCGGCCACTGCTTCGGCCAACGTGCTGTTCTTGAACGTCACGATGCCGCCGATCCCAACGAGAAATCCGAGATCGCTGGCGCGGTGCGCAGTTTCGGCATCATCAACGAAGCAGTGTAGTATGCCGCGCAGCCGTTCGGGCTTTTCGAGCTTCGCCCGCTCTTCCGCCAGGATCCGGATTATATCGGCCGTAGCCTCACGGTTATGCAAGATCAGCGGCAGATCCGTCTCGACAGCCAGTCTGATGTGACGCCGCAGATAGTCTTGCTGCTTATCGTCGAACGTACGATCCCAATAATAATCGAGACCGCTCTCCCCGATCGCCACCACATTCGGATGGGCAGCCAACTCAATCACGGCTTGAAAATCCGCATCCGTCGAGTCTTTCACCTCAGACGGATGCAGAGCCGACATCACGAACACCCCCTCATGCGTCTCGGAAAGCTCGATTGCGTCACGAATAGAGGCGACATCGATGGCGGGCAGCACCATTTGCGAGACCCCGGCCTCCCGAGCACGCGCGACGACAGCGTCTCGATCGTCATCGAATTTATGGTGATAGAGGTGGGTGTGTGTGTCGATGAGCATGCGGTGCGCGCCGGTTTGATCGCACTTGCTAATGGCATGCGGTAGCTTATGTTCTCAGCCCGGAACGCCGGGTATGACTTGCGCGTGCATGCGAAGACCTTGTAATAACAGGCCTTACCCTTTGTGAAGCGGTTCATCAATACGGCGCGTATCCTGGTTGTCATCGTGCCGCTGATGGCACTGCTTCCACTCGTGCGCGTCGCGGCCGACTGGGCGGAGCTGTCGCGCGTACTTCCGGATGCCGTTCTGCCGGCTGCGCCCAAGGGTTTCGACTGGGTTTTATGGCAGGACGAAGAGGGGCTGATCGTCGCCTCGTATGTCTTCCCCGGCGGACCTGCTGATCATGCGGGGATTCAAGCAGGAGATGTCTTTTACTCGCTCGAGTATCAGCAGTACTTCAACGCCGACGACGTCAAACGGGCCATCGAAGGGATCCCGCCGGGAGAGTCGAGGAGCTATCAGCTCATGCGCGATGGCCGGTTCACCGAGGTCCCGGTAACACTCACGCGCTATCCCACCTTTATTTACCCGCTCTCGACGACGATCTGGCAGTTTTCGTTATGGGCGTTCACGCTCGGCGCGTTCCTTCACATCCTCGGTCTCATCATCGCCGGGCCGCTCGCGGGCCGCAGCGTCAAGGCGCGCTACTCGCTGCTGCTGATCTCGATGTCGGCATTATGGGTGATCGGCAATTTCCTGCGGATGTTCGCGGTGGAGATTGTCGGACCTCCTCTGGTTGCGGGCAGCACGTATAGCCGGATCTTCCAGGGCCTCACGTTCGCAGGAATTGTGGGATGGATCGGTTTCCCCTCCCTCCTGCTGCAGCACGTGCTCGCTGATGCCGTCGGCGGTCGGCCGCGGGTGATCGGCCCCCTTCGGCACATCGTTCATGTGCCGGCGGCCATACTGGTCTGCAGCGTGCTGTTGATCGCCACGGTTGGCGGCATCGGTCCGCTCACGCTGGATGCGCTTGCCGGGCCGGTACTTTTCTACGCTTCGTGCTACATCGCATTCGCGGCCGTGCTCATCCTGACGCTGCAGCTGTCCGATCCGGCGAGAGCGCGCATGGTACTTGGCGATTGGGGGCGCGTGGGCAGTGTGCTGACCTTCGTCGTGGCGCTGTTCTTCGGGTTGGCGATGCTGGGCGTCGTTCCGCTCTTCGGTGCCACGACCGACGTTGCCGCGGCATGGCTCATCGTGGGAGCGCAGTTGCTGTCCGTTGTGCCGGTGGTGCTCGTTTCGATTGCAACGCTGAAGCACGGCAAGATCGACGAAGTCGTCAGCCGCGCCCTGACGTACATCACCGTATTCGGGCTGTTTTTCTTCGCGCTCGTCGGCGGACTTGCCGTTATCGACCGGCTCGGCATTGAACTGCGCATCACTCAACACGTGGTATCCGGACTGTATGCCGTCGTGCTGCTGTTTTTGTTTGATCGCGCGGCCCGGCAGATTCGCGTTTACGCGGCCAACTTTTTCGCCTCCGATCGCCATAGAATCCGCAAGCAGCTGAGTCATTTCCAGGAGCAGATGCGGATGATTCCGTCGCTCGATGTGTTGCTCAGGCGCACGGTCACGGTGGTTGGCGAAACACTGGACATCCGCTCAGCGGTACTTTTTCTCGGCCCGGATGACGGCACTTCGAACTGGCTGTCAGCCACGTACCATCCCGAACCGCCTTACCTGACCGAGCGCGTCATGACGATGCTATGGCCTCACTTGAAGCGGGAGGCCAGCATCTGGGCGCACAATCCTGAGCTGGATGAAAGCGATCTGCCACACACGCTTTCGGCAACGCTGGCGGAGCGCGGTGCTGCGCTGGCCGTTCCCATTGCGGGTGACCGAGAGCCGGTCGGCATACTTGTTCTCGGCCAACGGCGTCAGCGCCGGATGGTGTATAACCTCGAGGATGTCGAGATGCTGCGTTCGCTCTGCGCGAACCTGGCGATTGCCGTTGAGCGGCTCCGGCTTGTTGAGCGCGAGCGGTCGTTGATACGCGAGAGCGCGGAGGCTCAACTCGTTGCGCTACGTGCGCAGATCAACCCACATTTTCTCTTCAACGCACTTAACACGATCGCTTCGCTCATCAGCGAAAAACCGGATGAGGCCGAGGCCACGCTCGAGCACCTCGCGGCCATCTTCCGCTATACCTTGAATACGGGTAGCCGTGAGTTCGTGACGCTCGAAGAAGAGTTCGGACTCGTGCAGCATTATCTCGCCATCGAGCAGGTGCGTTTCGGGGATAAACTGCTTGTGGAGATGGAGCTGCCGGCGATTTTACAGGACATCCCCGTGCCGGCGTTTGCGGTTCAAACGCTGGTCGAGAACTCGGTCAAGCATGGGCTCTCGGCGCGGCGCGGCGGCGGATGCCTTAATGTGGCCGCCCGCCAGAACGGCGAGCGGGTGGTGATTGAAGTCGCGGATACCGGTGTAGGCATCCCCGCGCTCTTCGGCATCAGCGAAGAAAGCAACCGGCCGAAGAACTTCTATGGTATCGGTCTGCGGAACATCGCCGGTCGGCTCGAGAAACTGTATGGTGAGCCGGATCTTCTGCTCATCACCAGCGACCCGTCAACGGGAACGTCGGCAAGCCTTTATCTTCCCGTTGCGACCAACTGGCGCATGCAAACGCAGTCACAGGTCGTCAAGGCGTAACCGGCACCGCTCCGTATGGGATGATGGACGTCAGTATATCAGCACATTTACATACGCACCATGCTTAAGGCACTTGTAGTTGACGATGAAGCACCCGCACGAGCGCGCCTGAAGAAGTTGCTGGCAGCCACGGGTGACGACCGCGTTGAAGTCGTAGGAGAAGCCTCCGATGGCGCCGAAGCATTAGATTACCTTGCCGCCAACGAGGTCGACATCCTCTTCCTCGACATCCAGATGCCCGAACTCAACGGCTTCGAGGTCCTTGAGCGCATCGACCCAACGAAACGGCCCGTGGTCGTTTTCACAACGGCGTACGACACGTACGCGCTCCGCGCCTTTGAAGAGAGCGTGACCGACTACCTGCTGAAGCCGATCTCCCGCGAGCGCCTAGAGGAATCCGTCAGAAGAGCCGAACGCCTGCGTTCCACGCCCGAGGCCATGTCCGACGCCGACCGACGGCTTTCGCAGTTACTCGACCGGCTTGATCACGATCACACTTCCGCAGAAGGCGTAGAAAAGTCGGAGCCGGTACGGCAGATCTCCGTCCCGTTCCGAGACCGCATCATTCTGATACCCGTTCGGCATCTGATCTCGGCTGAGATCCACGACGGGATTACGCGGCTGTACGTGACGGAGGAAACGCCCGAGGGCGGGCGTCAGCGGATCCGGCACCACGTCGTTAACTACACGCTTGATGAGTTGGAGGCCAAGCTGGACGATGCATTCATGCGCGTGCACCGCTCCGCCATTGTGCAGCTTGACCAGATTAAAGAGCTCATCCCCTGGTTCAGCGGGCGGTATAAGCTTGTCCTTACCGGTGAGCACGAGGTCATCGCCAGCCGGGATCGCTCGCGCATCTTAAAGGATCGCTTGATGATATAGCCATGAGGCATTGATGTGCATGATGTTACAGCTTCGGGCTCGCCGCGATTCTTGGTCGCCGTTCGCTTGAAGCACCCGCTTTTGGTGGGTAGCTTGCCTCTGTCGCCAGACCTTCAACGGCCAGATTGCCATCCGGCCGGATCATCTACGGGCAAGCCCATGAAAAGCGGACAGATACCACCCTTCGCGCTAGCCGTCATCTCGCTCCTTCTATTCGGTACGATTGCGCCGAGTACGACGGCTGCCAGCGACGTCATCAAAGTCTCCGTTCTCGCTAAAGAATCGCCGACGTCTGTGACGTTGACATCGGACGGTGACCTGCAGCTTTTTGCCGGCAGCTTCGATCAGCCCATGACATCGCTTAGCCGCGATGAAACGGCCGTCGTGTCGTTGAGCGATGGGCAGCTATACGTCGTTGCGGGCGACGTGAGGCTTTTCGCGGAGGAGCTCCGCGTGCGCGGTGCAGGTGGCGTTCAGCTTTCCGCGGGGAGTGGGCAGCTCGAGCGTACGTTCCCCGGTGAGCTGTGGATCAGGGCCGCGGCAGACCACCTGGCATTTGAGAATGCCGTCGATCTCGAAGAGTATGTAGCCTCCGTCGTCACGAACGAGTACGGATTCGATGATCTGGAGGGCTCGAAGGCCATGGCCGTTGCCGCTCGTACCTACGCGCTGTACCGATTGATGGATGGAGCGCTCGGAGACGACACAGGCTTTCAGGTGTACACGGGCGACAGCCGCACCTCATCGGTAGCGCGGCGGGCGACGGAGGCGACGCGCGGAGAAATTCTGACCTTCGACGGACGCATTGCTGCCGCCGTTTATTCGGCCTCGAGCGGAGGAGTTACCGCCAACAACGAAGATGTCTGGCGGGGTGCAGCGCTCCCCTACCTTCGCGGTAAGGACGATCCGTTCGACCTCTCGTCGCCGCATCGGTCGTGGACCGCATCGCTCGACCGCGCCCGTGTGTTACGCGCCTTATCACGCGAAGTGGGGATGACGGTATCGGGATTTATTTCCGGAGATCGAGGACCCGACGGACGCGTGAATTCCATCGAGCTACTGAGCACGTCGGGACCGCGGCAGGAAATCAGCTCGAACCGATTTCGTCTTGCGGTGAACGCGGAGTTCGGTGCTAACGGGCTCAAGAGTACGAACTTCGATGCACGCCGCGACGGCGACAACTACGTTTTCGAAGGTGCTGGATATGGGCACGGCGTCGGTCTCAGCCAGTGGGGCGCGAGGCAGATGGCTCAAGAGGGTCATTCCTACCGAGACATCCTGGCGTTTTACTACGATGGCGTTGCGCTCGCTTCTCACCGCGACGGCGAGGTCGTAGGACGGCCGGAAGTCCTACGAGGCGCCCATATTGCAGCGAATCGTATCGAGGAACCGGCGACCACGGCAGAAGCCGAGCCGGAGGTGCGCCCTGAACCTCAGCCCCAGGCCACGCCTGCTCGCGAAGTGACGAACACACGGAGCACTCGCTCACCGGAACGTAAGGAAGCTGTCAAGTCTGACCGGACTCCTGCGGGCGGATGGTCCCGGCAGCCCGCCCAGGCGAAACCTATTGGGAGGATAGGTTGGTAGACCGAAAGCCTACTCTCGCTACCATCGCCTCGAATAGATGCCCTTTCGTACCGGCCTGCTCATTGTCGTCATTGCATTTTTTCTCGTCCCAGATACCTCCGCTCAATCTGCAGCAGATACCGTAGTTGTTCTTGATGGAATCGAAGTCGAAGCTACACGAGCGCACGAGATAGAGCACCTCGCTCCGTTCTCTGTCTTCACGTTCGAGCGCCTGCCGGAGGCAACCTCCCGAGAATCCGCCTTTACCCTTCAGGATATCGCGGGTGGTGTGCCCGGCCTGTGGATCGCCGGCCGAGGGCACATGGCGATTGGCGAGCGGATCGTATTGCGCGGCGCCAGCGCGCGCTCGGCCTTCGGGACGCGCGGAATCCAGATCATTTATGACGGCATTCCGATTACGGCGCCGGACGGCCAGGCGATGACGGAGATCATTGACCCGGCGTTCGTGGGCCGCGTCGAGGTAATGCGCGGGCCGGGTGCGTCCATCTGGGGAAATGCCTCCGCCGGGGCCCTGTATTTTGGCAGCATGCGCGGTGAGGATCGCTTCCACGGCCGCTTGGAGTCTGGATCTGTCGGCGACATCTACGCCGGCGCTCGGTCTGCATTTATCGGACAAGAGTGGCGAACCGACGGCTTCGTGTCTCATCAGCGGCTCGAAGGATATCGCGAGCACTCCGGCGGCAATGTCAGCCGGGCAGCGTTCAGCAGCGGTCGATCTTTTGGGGATAACACGCTCCTGCGGGTGACGGCGGCCGGCGTCTTCCAGGACGTTCGTAGCCCGGGCTCGCTGACGCTTGCCGAGTTCGAGTCCGAGCGCACCGCTGCGAATCCGAGCTACATCACGCATCGCGCAGGAAAAGAAAGCACGCACGGGCAGGTCGGCATCTTCCTAACCCACGGCGTCGGAGCGTCGGCCATCGATGCGACCGCGTACGCCATCACGCGGGAAGTGTTGAATCCGCTCAACTATGCGGTCATCGACCTATCGCGCACCGTCGCCGGATCGCGGGTCGGCTACACGTATCGCGGTGAGCGGCTGCGATTGGCGTCGGGCGTAAACGTCGCGGTGCAGTCGGACGGCCGGTTGAACTTCGCCAACAACGAGGGCGAACGGGGCGATGCTCCGACGCTCGATCAGCAGGAGCAAGTGCTGACGGGCGCGCTTGACGCCTATGCAACGTTTGCCGCCACGCCGAGCATTCACTTGAGCGCCGGTGCCCGCCTCGATCGGCTGCGTTTTTCGATGGATGACAATCTCGGATTGGCCGATGCCTCATCGGGAGAGCGCACCTTCAACGCGTTCTCGCCCTCCTTCGGCGTTTCATGGCTGCCGCGACGCGTGCTGTATTATGCCTCGGTCGCATCATCATTTGAGACACCCACCACGACCGAACTCGTTAACCGTCCGGATGGCACCGCCGGGTTCAACCAGGAGCTCGGGCCTGAGCGCACGTGGAGCCTCGAGGTCGGCGCGCGCGGTAATGCCGGCTCAGCCGCTACGTTCGATGTCTCGGCATTCGGTATGCAGATCAGCGACCGGATGATGCCCTTCCAGACCGAAGCGGGTGGTGACCGTCAGTTCTTTAGAAATGTGGATGAGGCCTATACGCTCGGTGCCGAAGTATTCAGCGAGGTGACGCCCACCGCTTGGCTTGAACTTCAGGCGAGCTACGCGTATATCCACGCGCGATTTATCGATAGGGATGACGAGCACCGATTTCTTCCTGGCCTCCCACAGCACCAGGCGCGGGTTGTAAGTCATCTGCTTCTGGACGAATGGCGGATGTCGGCACAGGCAGATTTGGCGTCGTCATTCTTTGCCGATGACGCAAACAGCGTTGATGTTGATGGATTTGCCGTCGTCGATTTGACGCTCAGTCATCGCGGCTTTCCTGTTCGGCAGGCGTCGGTGCTGCCGTTTCTGCGCGTGGCAAACGTCTTCGACACGGCCTATTCGCGGTCGGTCATCGTCAACGCGAGCTTCAATCGGTACTACGAACCCTCACCGGGGCGAGCGCTTCAGATCGGCGTATCGCTGCTGATGTAACGCGACTTGATCCTCCCTCCCACCGTTTGTCATTTCCTCCATCCCGCGTGACGACGATCATCACGTCCGATCCAGCCGAGGCGGCCGAGCATGCGCGCCGTGGCCTGCCGGTGGCTTTTCCTACGGAGACTGTGTACGGGCTCGGTGCGCCGGTATCCGACGAGGCTGGCATCCGCCGGATTTACGAAGCCAAGGAACGCCCGCCGGCAAATCCACTCATCGTGCACGTGGCAGATCAAGCCGATATCGGCAAAATCGCCGCGGACGTCTCGAAAACCGCTCAGCTTCTGATCGCGGCGTTCTTCCCCGGCCCGCTTACGCTCGTTCTGCCGAGGCATCCATCTTTACCGGACATCGTTTCTGCCGGACTCCCGACGGTCGGCGTCCGAATGCCCGACCATCCGGTTGCGCTGCGCTTCATCGAGGCGGTAGGCGAGCCCGTCGCCGCGCCGTCTGCGAACCGATCGGGCCGACCGAGCCCGACATCGTGGGCAGCGGTGAAGGATGATCTTGACGGGCGCATAGCCTGCATCTTGAAGGGCGACCGCACGCGTACGGGCCTGGAATCCACCGTTCTGGACTGCACGGGCGACGAGGCCATCATCCTGCGGCCCGGCAGCGTGACGCTCGAGATGTTGCGAAACATCGTGCCCGATGTTCGCCTGTCACATGGAGGTGAGGAGATCAAGCAACGAAGCCCAGGGACGCGGTTTCGACATTATGCACCCCGGGCAGACGTCATCATTGTCGACAGTCCCCCGGCAGCTCCGGGACTGAACGCTGCATTTATTGGGATGAGCGAGCCAGACGATCCGCGACAATATGCTCGTCATCTGGTTTGCGAATCCGTGGCTGATTACGCCCGCGATCTATTCAACTTTTTTCGGGAGTGCGAAGGTCTCGGCGTCGAAACGATCTATTGTCAGGCGGTGGGCCGCGACGGCATCGGCCTCGCGCTGATGGACAGGATCGATCGGGCGGCGGCGAGATGACGTGCATCCTCAACCTCGAGCGGTACCTCGAGCAGCGCCTCGTGTCGCCTTGAATAATTTGCTGACGATCCAGGGTGCCATGCTCGCGGTGCGGACGCCCAGTAATGCCGCGGCCTTTCTCCCGACGAACATGCGTTGGATCTGCCGAGCCGTGCACATCGACGATCGGAACTGCCGGTTCCATTCAGACGCGTAGCCACTCCTGAATTGCCCCGCGTCGATTTCCCCACGAAGGAACGAGGACGCATGGCAAGCAGCCAGTTCCGCTGAGGTGACGGCCATAGCCATGCCGTCACCGCACAAGGGAGCGATCATCCCGGCTGCATCTCCTGCAAGGCAGACGTCCCGGTGAAACGTCGCCCGAGGTCGAAAGTGAAGGTTGCTGACGGCGAGCGGACGCTCAAGGATATCGGCTGGATCGTCTAACCGCCGGCCGAGCCAGGGACTTCGCGACTTCATGTATGCAAACACTGCCTCAGCGCCACCCGCTTCTTGCAGCATTTCCTTTCTCACCAGACAGCACACGTTCTCCACATGCGGTGCCACGTTGACCACACCGCAGTAGCCGCCGCCAACTGCATGGAGTTCAACAGCGTCGGCTTCTACTGAGGTCTTGAAGTACTGCTTGAGCGCCACGAATGGAGATGGAAGGCCCGCGTCGCCTCGGTTCATCCGGCGCTCCACCGAGCTCATCCGGCCAAAAGTCCCGATGACGACGCGCGCACGGATCGAGTCACCTGCGGCCCTAACCTGGAAACCCTCATCCAGAGAGCCCAGGATATCCTGTACGGTGATGCCCGGCCTTAGCTCGGCGCCGCTGGCTCCCGCCGCCCGGAAGAGCAACTCGTCAAGCACGAAGCGCGTGATCGCCGTGCCCGGCGCGGGCAGCGAGGAACTCGCATGCTCATTGCCTGCCGTCAGCACGAGAGACGTGACAGGCATGCCTTCGTGTCTGACCGCTTCGACGACGCCCGGTATTGCACTCAATACATCAAGCGCTTCGGGTGACAGGAATTCGCCGCAAAGCTTATGACGCGGGAAATGCTGCTTCTCAAACAGCGCGACGGAATGACCGGCGCGGGCGAGCAGTGAAGCCGCTACGCTTCCGGCCGGGCCTCCGCCAATGATCGCTGCGTCGACGTCTCTCATCACACGGCCCCGCTGGCATCTGCGACCGCAATCCATCGGAAACCCGGGTGCCAGCGAATCGACACGTTCGGCAGCCCCGCATCCCCAAATATGCGCTGCAGTTCGGCTCGTCTGAACGCACGCAATACTGAAACAGGCGCATCGTGTGTGAACATCTCCCCGAACAGAGGAAGCCTACCCATCACCTTCAGAAACGCGTACGGTAACAGGTGGCGATGGAGGTCGTTGACGATAACGAAGCCGTTGGAAACACGCGCCATCTCTTTAATAACCTCGACAGCCTCTTCCCCATCAAAATGATGGAGGAATAAGGCGGCATGAACCACATCAAACGAGCCGTCGGCGAACGGCAGCGTCCGGGCGTCCGCAGAGACGACGTCGACGTCATGCCCGTCCCCGGCCTTCACCATCTCGCTGAGGTACATGCGCGCTCGATCGGCGGTGGCTTCATTCGCATCGACGGCCACAGCGCTCATCGAAACACGATGCTTGCGGCACATCCGCGAGACGGCCGCAACATGCCCACCGAGTCCGCTCCCTACGTCCAGAAATCGGAGCGACGCCGGAGCCGTTCTCCTGATGATGCGCTTGACGGCGGCGACTGTTGCGTGATGCCCGCCGAGCAGACGGTTCACGCGCTCAAGCTCGACCAGAGCCTCATCGAGACGATGATCGACGATAGAAAAATCGTCCATCATCTCGGGCACCATGAGACGCCGCGAGGTGATGGACGATCGGTGTGTGTCGGTCAAGGAGTTAGGCTTCAATCTTCAACGATACCGCGCAGCAGTTTCTCGGTCTCCTCTTTGTGCGTGGTCTCGTCGCTGATGATCTCGTCGAGATCCGCGGCCAGACCGAAGTCTCCATACTCCTCTGCCTGTTTTCTGCGCTCCACATAGCGCTTGATTGTGTTCGTCTCCGCCTCGAGTACCTTCTCGAGCATCTCGCGCGTGCGGAAGGCGACCTCAAAAGGCGCCGCCGCCGTCACTGGCTCGCCGCCCAGGGCGGTGATCTTATCGGCCAGAAACTGCGCGTGCTGCAGTTCTTCGAGAATCTCGGTATCGAAAAAGTTCTTCAGCAGCGGGCGATGGATGCCCGTCGCCGTCGCGGAGAAGGTGTTGTACATCAGGACGGCCTGGTACTCGTTGGCGAGATCGGTATTCAGGCCTTCGATCAAATCTTCTTTCGTAATGCTCATGCTGTTTTAGCGGTAAGGTCTGTTGGTGACGCGGTATTGATGATTTGATTGATGCCGTGTTTCCGGGTTTAGACTTCTTTACGTCCTGGCAGGACGTCGACGATTCGTCAATCAGTTAGGCGGTGGACAATCGCTCATGCGGCTGCCCGTAACCGATTGCAGTGTCCAACGGATTCGTTTGTTCAGTCATGCGGCCGGCGGTAACTTCTCGCGTCATGTTGTTGAGCCCGCGCCGATCGAGCGATCTGGTGAAGGCTCCGACGATATCCGCCACGCTGCATCATGGAACTCCGCCTCAACCAGCGCCTGCCCGGCCTCAAGTGTCATTTCAACCGAGCCGTAGATGCCGCGCGCCTCGTGATGCGCCGCCGCATCCGCCTTCTTTCGGTTGTACGGCTCACCGTCAGCCGCCTGCACGGCGAGAGCTCCGGCCTCTATGGCTTGAAGGACGACGTGCTGGTCCTCGCGCGGCTCGTCCGCGCCTGGGCGAAAGGGC
>CAZRTY010000042.1:0-12186 GCA_964603055.1 uncultured Rhodothermales bacterium
GTTCTCTTCCAGTTGCGGATGTAGTTACTCACATACTCGAGGCAACGATCCATCGGGATCCGCTCCTGATTCATCGAGTCACGGTCTCTGACGGTAACAGTCTGGTCTTCTAGCGTCTGACCGTCGACGGTGAAGCAAAGCGGCGTGCCGGCCTCGTCCATCCGGCGGTAGCGTTTGCCCACGCTGCCCTTCTCGTCGTAGAACGTGTTGAACTCAGTCCGGAGGTCACTGTCGATCTTCCGCGCCATCTCGGGCATCCCATCTTTTCTGACGAGCGGGAAAATGCCGGCCTTGATCGGCGCGATCGCGGGGTGGAATTTCATGACCGTTCGCTTGTCGGAGCCGATCTCTTCCTCCGTGTAGGCTTCCGAAAGCAGCATCAAGATCGTGCGGTCGAGCCCGACTGACGTCTCGACGACGTAGGGGATGAACCGCTCGCGCGTTTCCTGATCGAAGTACTCCGTCTTCTTACCGGAGAACTCCTGGTGGCGGGCCAGGTCGTAATCCGTTCGCGAATGGATTCCCTCTACTTCCTGCCAGCCCATCGGGTACTCGTACTGGATGTCGTACGCGGCATCGGCGTAGTGGGCGAGCTTCTCGTGCTCATGCCAGCGCAGCTTGGACGCGCGGATGCCGATGTCCTGATGCCACTGCATGCGCCTTTCCCGCCACGCCTCGAAGTGCTCCATCTGCGTGCCGGGCTTCACGAAGTACTGCATCTCCATCTGCTCGAACTCGCGCATACGGAAGATGAACTGCCGCGCCACGATCTCATTTCTGAACGCTTTCCCGATCTGCGCGATACCGAATGGAATCTGCTGGCGGGTGGAATCGAGCACATTGTTAAAGTTCACGAAGATACCCTGTGCCGTCTCGGGTCGAAGATAAATCCGGTTTTCTTCGCCCGATGAAACCGCGCCAACATGCGTCGAGAACATCAGGTTGAACTCTCGGACATCGGTCCAGTCGAAGGCGCCCGAGTCAGGAGCGCGGATTTCCTCGCCGATGATCACATCGTAGAGCGCTTTGCTCATGTCTTCGGCATGGAGCGCCTCGACGAGACGTTCCTGCACCCGATTGGCGTCGTCTTCCTTTCCCTTATTACGAAGGCGGACGATGTGACCTTCAATAAGCTGGTCGGCCCGGTAACGGATCTTCGACTGCTTGTCATCGATCATCGGGTCGTTGAAGGCATCCACATGGCCCGACGCCTTCCACGTAGTCGGATGCATGAGGATGGCCGCATCGATGCCTTCGATATTGTCGTGCCGGTTCACCATCGCCCGCCACCAGTGCGACGTCACATTCCGCTTCAGTTCAACACCGAGGGGACCGTAATCGTACGTCGCGGCGAGACCACCGTAGATGTCCGAGCTGGGGAAGATGAAACCGCGACGTTTCGACAGCGAGACGATGCTGTCCAGAACCTTACTCATAATATTGGGGATAACGATGGACCCGGTGAACGGCTGCCGCTGGGATGCCCTCGGATGCAGGCTGTAATCGATGTGCGGCTCAGCGAACCGGCGAAGCTACTATCGCAAATGTCGCCAATCAAACGAAAGAGGCGGAAAGAAGCGCAGGAAAGACCCTGGTTAATGAGCTTAACATCTCAGCGCATACGTGTGCCAACACGGTAATTATCATGTTCCACCGGAACGGCAGCCGGTAAACGAGTTATCACCGATCACTAGACGTGTGGGCGCTAACGCAGCCGCACGAAACCTCGATGACTATGGAGGCACGCCAGTACGTTCCGATCAACCAGATGAGATTTCAGAACCTTACGGCCCAGCTTGAAGCTCGGTTTGGAGACAATTCGAGGGTCATCGAGCCTAACCACTGGGTGTTCGAGGTCATGACTGATGACCAGCGCTCGCAGGTGGTGCATCTGCTGTTCAAAGAACAGTCGGCGGATGGACGCGATGTCTCGCGCGTGGTCGTCATGAGCCCGATCGGCAAAGTGCCACAACGACTCGACGGCGAGCGCTTACTGCGCATGAACGCGAAGCTGGATGTTGGCGCGATCGGCATTGAGGACTTCCGGAACGAGGAGAATGACGTCGTCACGTATCTGACGCTAAGGGCGTCTCATCTTATGGCGACGATGGACTTCGAGGAGGTCTGGGAGATGATCGAAAAAGTCGGCCGCGTGGCCGACCGGCTCGAAAAAGACATATATGCGCGAGATCTGCATTAGCACTCGCGCACGCTCACGATAATCAACGATCGTTTAGATAATAGAAATGCTTCGACGCCTCTACTACGGTACACGCTTCGGCACGTACCTAAAAAGCGAGCACGGTGTTAAGAAGTTTGCTGAGATGAGCATGGGTCAGCTCATCCGCAAAGTCACCAAGAAATCGGCCTTCTATCGGGAGATGAACGAAAACCTCCTGGTGGAGAAGGCCAACCTACGGATGCGCTCCGATGAGCTGAGTGAACAGCATCTGCTGAACGCGGGGAAATTCTTCAGCGTCCGACGGCGGCTGTGGGCCAATAATTTGCTGCTGATCGGCGTGATGTTCGCCGCTTTTTTCCTGTACCACGTCTCGATGATGGCGGTCGTAGGTCTCGACGCCGGGTTATCATCGTTCATGACGGGTCTCGTCTCGGCATTCCTGGCGCTTGTTTTAACTGGTGGAGGCGTCATCGTCACCGAGCGCTTGATTGAGTCGGTCATACCGACTGGGACGGAGGATGAAGAAGTCACCGTGCGGCGGCGTGCAGTCGGGCTGCTCTGGGGATTTCTCCTGATCGGTATCGAGATGTCGATCCTCGGCCTTACCACCGTTCAGGCCGGCAACTTCTCGACGACAACGCAAAGCTCCGCCGTCTACTATGGCTTTGTGACGCTCGCGCTGTTGCTTCCGATCGCCGCCGGTACGGTCAGGTGGGATGCCATGCACTATGTGGATGCCTTTAAGACGACTCGGGCACACCGTCAGATCGATAGCCGTCTCGCGCAAATCGATTCCATCCTCCGTCAGAACGAGGAGTACGAGAGCAATTTTTACAAGGTCAACAGTATCTCGTACTGGGATCAGCTGAATGAATTCAAGACCTACAAAGACGTTTACAACGAGCGGCGCGACATTGTAGAAAATCTGACGGGTCATTTCTCCCAGACCTACGACACGTTCCAGACGGAGGCTCAGAAGCGGTACGAGTCTGACATTCGGGATATCACGACCAAGTCCATCCGGAAGCTGGAGTCAGGAGACCGCAAGCCGGTGGGGTCGAAACTCGGCCAGGCGCCGGCGCGGCTCCGCACGATATCCGACTTCGATGGTTATCGCTCCGAGGACGGTAATTCTGAGTCGAGCGGCATCTATATGAGTCCGCGGCCCATCCGTTAGCATATCGCGATATATCATTCCAAGAAGAAAGCCGACCTCGAGTGAGGCCGGCTTTTCTTTTACACGGACGGGTCGTCATCCTAGGGAGGCAAGCTGAATCATCCCATCAGTCCGCGTTCCGATAGCGAGGTGAATCCATCCCCCGCAATAATGATGTGGTCGTGCACGGGAATTCCCATCAAGCGGCCGCACTCGACAAGTTGCCGCGTGATCCTGATATCCTCGCGGCTGGGCTCGAGGTTTCCCGACGGGTGGTTATGCAAGCAGATGACCGATGCCGCATTCTCGAGGATTGCCTTCTGGAAAACCGCCCTGGGCTCGACGATGCTGGCTGCAAGACCGCCTTCGCTGGCGTTGAAATCGCCGATGATATGGTTCGAGGTGGTGAGGAGAACGACTTTGAACACCTCTCTTTTCAGGTCTCGGAGCATGGGCGCATAAACTTGCGCAGCGTCTTCAGGGCAGCGTACCTGGACGCGGTCTTCAAGCGGCTCACTCGCCACCCGCTTCCCGATCTCGAACGCGGCCATGAGCTGTGCACCTTTCGCCTTCCCCACGCCCAACACACGCATGATCTCCTTCAGATCGCGTCGAGATAGCGAGCGGAGGCTGCCATAGGTCCGCAGTAGGGCGTGCCCCAGTTGAACGGCGCTGATGGGGCCGTCTTTCGTGCGCGTGCCACTGCCGAGCACAATGCCGATGAGCTCAGCGTCCGTTAGTTGTGCCGGACCACGCGTCGTCAGCTTTTCACGGGGCCGCTCCGAGACCGTCCACTCGCGGATGGGCGCCGTGTACGTCGGGGACGGCTCGCCGGAATGGGGAGATAATCGTGGGAGAATCGACACGGCGTCTTCGGTTCTTTTCGTCCAAGACGCCACGAGATGGATTACGTAACTCCGGCCCCGTTAAATCCTACCGGAAAGCGCGAGTTATTCAGGCACCAACTCGTTCAGCAGATGCTCATTGGTTGGCGAGGTCTGCAGGTGACGGATGAGGGCCTGCATCGCATCGATAGGCGGGCGTGTGTTCAGCGCGCGGAAGAGCTGGTTATGCTGTTTGACGCGGTCTCCGAGGAGCCGCTCCTCGTTGCGTGTACCGCTCTTGCGGATGTTGATGGCCGGGAAAATGCGCTTGTTGGCCATCTCGCGGTCGAGCACGATCTCCGCGTTGCCGGTTCCTTTGAACTCCTCGAAAATGACCTCATCCATCCGGCTGCCCGTTTCGATGAGTGCCGTCGCAATGATGGTGAGCGAGCCGCCGCCTTCGATATTGCGCGCGGAGCCGAAGATCCGCCGAGGAATCTGCATGGCGCGAGCGTCGAGTCCACCCGACATCGTGCGTCCGCTGCCTTCCACATAGAGGTTGAACGTGCGGCCGAGGCGGGTCAGCGAGTCGAGCAGCAAGACCACGTCTTTCCCCAGCTCAACCAGCCGCCGTGCATATTCGAGCGACAGCGATGAGACGCGCACGTGATTGTCTTCCTCTTGATCATTCGATGATGCGAAGACGGTGGCGCGCGTGGAACGCTTGAAGTCGGTTACCTCTTCGGGGCGCTCGTCCACGAGCAGAGCAACGAGCTCACACTCGGAGTGATTCTCGCTTACGGCAGCGGCAATCTGCTTGAGCAGGATCGTCTTGCCCGTGCGCGGGGGTGCCACGATGAGCGCTCGCTGCCCCTTGCCGATTGGCGCAACGAGATCGACCACCCGCATCGAAATGTCATCCGGCTTGGTGATCAGGTTGAGCTTTTCATCCGGGTAGATAATCTGGCCGGAATCAAAGTTACGTGTCTTTTGCCACGTGTCAGCGTCAACTCCCATAACCGAATCGACGCGTGCGACCTGCATCGCGCCCTTGCGGCCGGGTCGAAGCGTACCCTCGATCAGAACGCCATCGCGGAGTTTAAGCTTCTTGATGAGGGGCGGTGGTACGAAGTAGTCGTTATCACCTTTGGGAAGATCAGGCCGAAACTCGCGAACGAAGCCGAATTTCTTGTCGCCGATCAACTCCAACATTCCACGAAAACGCTTCTCAGCCATGGAAGAACGGGTAGATGGAAGCTATAGTCCGAATCAAAAGGGGTGCGGTAATCGGGCGGTTGCCCATGATGCCCAGTGGCCGAAGGGGATGAACCAAAATCCCACGGGGCTTGCGCCGCCGACAAATCAACCGGAAAACCAAAGAAAGACCGGCGTAAAATCGTCTCGGTCCTTAACGCCCGGCGCGCCGAAGTATAGTACCTCCTCGAAGCCGGCGCAAGCAACGTCTGCAAGATAGACGGTGTTGAATCTGGAACGTGCCCTGGGATGCTTGGTTTCCCGAATCGCGTTTGCAAGCTATCCGTCATTCATACCTGCCACTCCGAGTGAATCTCTCTGACAACTGATGTCGATGGACGAACTGTCCCTTACATATGAAGACCTCCACATCGAGCGAGTGGGGCCTGAAGATGCGCCGCCCATCGTTGTGCTTCACGGATGGGGGAGTAGCGCGGCTAACATGAGGCCAATTGCGCACGCAGTGGCTGATCGGTGGCGGGTTTGGAACGTGGATTTACCGGGGCACGGTTTCTCGCCTGCTCCGCCTGAAGCGATGGGTGTACCCGAGCATGCGAGGCTCGTGGCGGATTTGATCGACGCCGAGGCTGGCGGCCGCGCCACGATCATCGGCCACTCGAATGGCGGGAGAATTGCGTTGCACATGGCGTCTTCGGCGGCGTTCAAGCAGCGCGTAGACCGCCTCGTATTGATCAGCCCGTCGGGCGTGCCTCCGCTGCGGACGGCTTCGTATCATGTCAAACGCACGACGGCACGGGCGCTCAAGGCGCCGTTCGCGATATTGCCAGGCAGGGCGCGCGAGTTTGGGCTCGACTGGCTGCGGCATAGTCTCGTGTGGAAGCTGCTTGGCTCGAGCGACTATCGGGCGCTTTCAGGAACGATGCAGGAGACGTTCGTGCGTACGGTCAATTTTTATGTGGATGAACGGCTCTCGGCCATCGACGTGCCTGTGCTGCTATTCTGGGGCACGAAGGACGAAGCGGTGACCCGACATCAGATCGACATCATGCAACGCACGATTCCGGATGTAGGCGTTGTGGAACTGGAAGACGCAGGTCATTACGGATACCTCGACGACTTCGACACTTTTCTTGCAGCCACCCTCCGATTTCTCGATATCGCCGAGACCGAAAGCGTCACCGAGGCTGAAGATATATGATCGTGTTCCTGGTACTGTTGGCGACTGCATTTGCAGGATGGCGGGCATGGCGCCGGCTGAGCTACTTCCTCCACGTCTTCCAGCTCGAAGGGTATAAGATCAACGAGTACGAAGCGTGGATCCGCGCGCGCCGAGGGCGTCTCATTTTTCGCACGTCACATGCGATTGGGCTCTCGCTTCTCGCGGCGGGGCTTCTCTTTTTCTGGATGGGCGCAGGCCCGTGGCTCGCCGGGTTGTTACTGTTTCTGTGGGCCGTCGCATTTGCGTCATCCCGCATTTACCGCCGAGAGCAGCAGAAGAAGCCGATTGCGTATACGCCTCGCTTGCAGCGCCTGCTAACGACGGCGGCGGTACTCACAGTGCTGCCCGTTTCGATCGGCCTGGGACTCTGGATCTCGCTCGGTGCCCCGATCGGCGTCCTCTTTTTCCTCGCGGGGTTCTGGGCTGCGGATTTCTACGCACCGCGCACGGTCACACTCGCCGCGCGGTTGATGCGGCCGGTAGAGGCGCGGATCCAGGACGGCTTTAAAGATGAAGCGCGGAAGAGTCTCGGCCTGCGTCGCGATCTGAAGATCGTCGGCATCACCGGTTCGTACGGCAAAACGAGCACCAAATTTGTCGTCGCTGAGTTGCTGCGGCAGCGATATAACGTGCTGGCTACGCCGTCGTCTTATAACACGCCGATGGGCGTGTGCATCGTCGTCAATAACCAGCTTCAGCCGGAGCATCAGGTGCTCGTTCTGGAGATGGGGATGCGCTATCCAGGCGACATCGCCGAGCTATGCGATCTGGCGCAGCCGGACATTGCCGTGGTGACGTCGGTAGGTGTTGCGCACCTCGAAACCATGGGTACGATCGATGCGATCGCTCATGAGAAGGCGGAGATCATCCGGCACATGAAGCGCGGCGGAATGGCCGTCTTGAATGCCGATGACGAACGCGTGGCCGCCATGGCCGAGTTGGCCACAGGACGCGTCTGGCGTGTTTCGGTGGAGGGCAACGAAGCCGACATCACTGCGCACGATATCCGCTATGGCCCCGAAGGCTCGTCCTTTGTGGTTCGGGATGACGAGGGAGAAGAGGCGTCGTTTAGGACGCCGCTTTTAGGAAAGCACAACGTGTTGAATGTGCTCCTCGGCGTGGCTGTCGGTCGCGCGATGGGGCTGAGTTTGCGTCAGCTTGCGCATGCCGCGAAACGCATCGAACCTGTCGAGCACCGCCTCCAACTCAAGCGGGAAGGCCCCATCACGGTGATCGACGACGCCTTCAACTCGAACCCGGTGGGCGCGAGGAACGCCGTCGAGATCCTTGGCCAGTTCGATACCGGTCGCCGCATCATCGTCACGCCCGGCATGGTGGAACTCGGCGAGCGTCAGGAGGAGGAAAACGAAGGATTCGGAGCCGCAATGGCCGATCATGTTGACCTCGCCATTCTCGTCGGACCGCGCCAGACTGAGCCGATCCGCCGCGGGCTGCAGAGCCGCGGATTCCCGGAAGACCAGATTCAGACGGTCGATTCACTCTTCGAGGCGAGGTCGTTCCTCAAGACCTTCGCGCGCCCGGGTGATGTCGTGCTCTACGAAAACGACTTGCCCGATCAATATGATGAGGCTTGACGGTTTTCAATTTGGGAGGGATGCAGCGCCTCGTTAGTTTCGGCGGCAGTTCAACCGTCTTTCGTATCCGCCCAACATGCCTCCTACACTGTCGCTCGAGAACGAACTTTTATCGGAAGGCTACACGCGCATTGCCGGCGTGGATGAGGCCGGGCGCGGGTGCCTCGCCGGTCCGGTAGTCGCGGCGGCCGTCGTTCTTCCCGCGGACGTCATTCTGGACGGGCTGGATGACAGCAAGAAGGTCAAGCCCGATCGTCGCGAGGAACTGGCGCGCGAGATTCGGCGGGTCGCTACAGTTTCTGTCGGCATCTGTTCGGAGGACGAGATCGACGAGCTGAACATCCTCTGGGGGGCCATGGAGGCCATGCGCCGCGCCGTGTTCGGGCTCCGTCCGCAACCGGATTACCTTCTTATCGACGGAAACCGCGCCTATCCCAATTGTACGCTTCCGCATCAAACCGTGGTCAAGGGAGATGCACGCTCTTCAAGCATCGCGGCGGCATCGATCATCGCCAAAACCGAGCGCGACCGGATCATGCGTCGCCTTCATAAGGAGCATCCCGAATATCACTGGATGACAAATAAGGGCTACCCGACGCCGCCTCACTTCGAGGCACTCGAAGCACTCGGGCCGACGCCGTACCACCGGCGGTCGTTCAAGCTCGCTCGCAGAGGCAGCGCTTGATCTCAGTGACCAGCGCCTCTGGCTTGAGATCATCCACCTCAATCGTCACGTGCGCCTGTTCGTATTGCGGCCGGCGTTGAGTGAGTAGGGATGTCACGTATGCGTGTAGGTCGTGGGCGTTGTCGGCCAGGAGCGGACGCGCTGCGGCGTCGGCACGCGTCCGATGGATGATGGTCTCGGGACGAGCGGCGAGGTAAATCACGGTCCCTGCCGACTTCGCCAGATCCATTGCGCCCGGCATCGTAAGCGCGCCACCTCCCGTAGCCACGACGACTTTAACCCTTGAGGTCGTCTCTTCCAGCGCCTTGCGTTCGAGCCGGCGGAACTCGTCTTCCCCATCCTCCTCAAAAATTATGGGGATGGACCGGCCCGCGTGTTCTTCAACGCATGCATCCAGGTCGACGAACTGGTACCCGAGCGATTGTGCCAACAGGCGCCCGGCCGTCGTCTTGCCCGAACCCATAAATCCCGTCAAATAAATGCGCGAAGGAATTTTAGCGGCCGCTGGATCTCGATTGGAAGCAGTAGGCATCGAAGACGGAGTCCTGCTATTACTGTAGATCGCTTAGTTTAAAACGGCGCCGAGAAGCGCTCATCCTCTTTATCAAGCTCGCGAAGATATCGTGCCCCGTTACCGAATGCTCATCGAATATGACGGACGGCCATTCTCCGGATGGCAGATCCAGCACGACCGTCCGTCGGTGCAGCAAGCGGTCGAACACGCGCTTGAGGTCATATTGAAGGTGAGGCCGACCGTGACCGGTTCGGGTCGGACGGACGCCGGCGTCCACGCCCGTGGCCAGGTGGCACACTTCGACGTCGACGAACCCGTCGACGCGGCTCGGCTCCGGCGCTCGCTAAACGGCGTGCTGCCCGACAGTGTGGCGGTACTCGCGCTCGAGGAAACGAGCGATGAGTTTCATGCGCGATTTAGCGCCAGGTCGAGACGCTATCGGTACTATGTGACGGGCGTTCCGACCGCGCTCGACCCGGATCGGCGGTGGCTGCTCCGGCCGGTGCCCGACTTTGATCGGATGAACGAGGCGGCGGACTATCTCGTTGGCCGGCATGATTTCGATTCGTTCTGCATCGCGAAGTCAGAAACGAAAAACCGCGTTTGTTCGATCTACTCGGCGGGATGGGCGCGCGAGGTTACGTCGACGGGGCGGAGCGACTGGTACTTCGAAATTGAGGGAGACAGATTCTTACACGGGATGGTACGAGCCGTCGTGGGGACCCTCGTCATGATCGGCCGAGGTAAGCTCGACGTGGAAGACATCCCCCGTATCATGGACGCGAAGGACCGCCGCGCCGCTGGACCCGCTGCCCCTGCTCATGGCCTTATTCTTGAGCGTGTTACGTACGAAGACTGGTTCTCGAAGGAGGCTTTTGATGCGATTTACGTGAACGATGCCTAGGGATGATCGTTGCAACGAAGAATTTCGACAGTTGATGCCACGAGCGCGATGTTGCAGACTTAAAGTTGCAACCCCGGGTGCAACCCTTTGCTCTCCCATTCGAATACAGGCGTGTAAGGGCACCGGAAACGCTTCGTCGAGCTTAGAGTAAGTCAGACGGCCTGCGGGCAGTGCTGAAAAACGAAATTGACCATGGATATCCAGCAGATCTTGAGATGGATTGTCGTCGCGATCGTTCTGATCGTGGCCGTCTCGCTCCTCAGTGTGATACTGAAGGTGGGAGCCGCTCTGTTGGCCGTTGCATTTCGAGCGCTGCTGATCTTATTGCTGATCGCCATCGTGCTGCGGTTCGTTGGCGTCTTCCAGCAGAAGCGCAGATACTGAGCGTCGCAGCGTGCGGCGCGTCGAACCTTCCTTCCGGCTGGTAGCGCACGTGCCTCAAGAATCCCGACCGACGTCGCCCGACGTCACCTCCATTTTTACCGAGACCGCTCTATTACAGGACGTCATCGTCCACACGCCGGGCGAAGAGATGGAGTTGGTCTCGCCCTACAACCGGCTCGATTTACTGTTCGACGACATCCTGTTTCTATCTGAAGCGCGGCGTGAGCATCAGCTCATGTGCAGTGTCTTCGAGAAAGCCGTAGGCTCGGAGGGGGCTGTATTGCAGGTGTCGGATCTCTTGCGCGACGTCTTTCAACTCGAGGACGCCCGGCGTGAGTTCGTCGAATTGTTGTGCCGCACCCGCTCGGATATCGCGTTGCAGGCGTTTGAATCAGAGCTCCTCCAACTCTCGCCCGATGACCTTCACCGACTTGCGCTAACCGGCCGCTCGCCGCTGCCGATAGAATTACAGCCGCTGCCCAATTTGATCTTTACGCGGGATCTGGCGGCGGCCGTCGGCAATCATTTCATCATGAGCCACGCGGCCAAGCTCGCACGCATTCGCGAGAGCATCCTCTTCCGCGTCATCCTGCATCACCATCCACGTTTTGAATCGCTCGGCGATCATTTGATCGAGCTCCCGGACGGAGTGACGTTCGAGGGCGGCGACTTGCTTGTTCTCAACGCCGAGACCGTGCTGATCGGGCACTCAGAGCGGACGTCGCTGGGCGGCGTGCTCACCATTGCGCGCGAGTTGTTCACCCGAACGGCGGTGCAGAATGTGTTGATGGTGGATCTGCCGAAGCGGCGGTACTGCATGCATCTCGACACCGTGTTCACGTTCACATCGCCGACCGAAGCGGTGTACTTCCCGCCGATCATTGGCGAGGGTGATCTGGAAGGGAGCGTAATGCACCTGACACGGGGCGAAGACCCGGCGCGCTTCGACAGCCGAATCCTCCCCAGCTTGAAGCATGCGCTGGCCGAAGTGGTACCGTACGACATCACGTACATCCCGTGCGGCGGGCATGAGCGCCATCACCAGGAACGCGAACAATGGACCGATGGCGCCAACTTTTTTGCCATTGCACCGGGCGTCGTCATCGGGTATGAACGCAACCGCCGCACGTTCGAGATGATGCAGGAGCATGGATACCGCGTGGTGACGGCTGAGGGGTTCTTATCGTATTACAAGCAGAGTGAGTTTGTGCCCGGCGAGAAGATTGCCATCATGCTCGAGGGAAATGAACTATCTCGCGGGCGCGGCGGCCCCCGTTGCATGACGCTGCCACTCAGACGACATGCTTTAGGTACGGCGGCATGAGTTTCGAATCGTTGTTAGAGCCGGACCGCCGGTGGATGAAGCTCGCGATGAAGGAGGCCGAGCGCGCGTTCGACCTCGGGGAGGTGCCGATCGGGGCTGTTGTCGTACGGAACAGTGAGATCGTTGGACGCGGGCATAACCTCGTGGAGCGACTCAAGGACCCCACGGCGCACGCCGAGATCAT
>CAZRTY010000043.1:0-2205 GCA_964603055.1 uncultured Rhodothermales bacterium
GCTTACTTCGTCTTAACGGCGATACAGGAGATCTCGAGCCGCGCCCCCCTGGGCAGGCCGGTGATGGGCACGGCCTCGCGTGCCGGCGGCGCCTCAGAGAAGTAGCGGGCGTACACTTCGTTGACCGTGGCGTAATCGTTCACATCCGTAAGATAGACCGTACACTGAACGACATTCTCAAACGTCATGCTGGCGCCCTGAAGCACCGCCCCAACATTCTCGAGCACGCGTTCGGCCTCTTCCTCGATGGTACCGGTAACAAGGCTACCCGTCTCGGGATCGATCGCGATTTGCCCCGAAACGTATAGCGTGTCGCCGGCGAGCACACCCTGGCTGTAGGGGCCGATGGCGGCAGGAGCGAGCGAAGTTTTTATTCGGGAAATGTGCGCCACAAGCCTCTCATGTCGATGGAATAACAATCGATGATCAGCCTAAATTGACAGCCTGACCCGTCAACGTACAAGCGAATATTACTTAAAGACCTTTAAGGACGAATTAAAGCACCTTCGATTATGGACCTCGGCCTGAACAATACGACTGCATTTGTGGCTGGATCGAGCGCCGGGCTCGGTTTTTCGGTGGCAGAACGATTGCTTACGGAAGGATGCCGCGTGGCGATGTGCTCGAGAAGCGGCGACCGTATCTCGGCCGCTGCAGCGCGGCTTACCGAAGCCGGTGCCGACGCCGCGCATGTACTCCCGCTCACGTGCGATGTCACGGATGAAGCGGAGATCGAAGGGGCCATTGCAGAAACCGTTGAACGTTGCGGCGGACTCAACGTCCTCGTGGCAAACGCGGGCGGACCGCCTGCAGGGTTCATCGGCGATTTCGATGCTGATGCTTGGCGTGAGGCGATGGAGCTCAACCTCATCAGCTCCATCAACCTCGTTCGGCATGCACTTCCACATCTGCGTGAGTCGGCCCGACGAGATGGCCTGGCGCGCATCATCTTCATCACCTCGGTATCAGCCAAGCAGCCGATTCCAAATCTATACCTGTCGAACGCTGCCCGCGCAGGCGTGATGGGATTCGCGAAAAGTCTGGCCGAAGAACTCGGCAAGGAGCACATCACCGTGAACTCAGTGCTTCCCGGCTACACGAAAACGGATCGGCTGACGGACCTGGGTAAGTCGACGTCGGAACGTACCCGCAAGTCCATTGCAGAAGTTGAGCAGGACTGGGCGGCACAGAATGCGATACCACGCCTGGGTGAGCCCGAGGAATTTGCCGCCGCGGTTGCGTTTCTCGCGTCTCGCCCGGCAGCTTACATCACAGGCGTGGCGCTGCCGGTGGATGGCGGTCGCTCGAAGCATCTTCTTTAAGATCCCGATCCTGCGGATCTGCGTACCGCATCTGGACAATCAGCCGGGCCAATAGATCGCGCGCCTCGTCGGTCGGGAGGTCGGCAATCACGGCGCCACCGGACGGAGCGCCCGCTGTGTCGACGTAGACGGACTCCAGGCCCAGGCGGCGCTGAAAGTACGAACTGCTCGAAAAGAAAGCCTGATGCTTCTCCGGCGGCAGCACCCAGATGGCCTCGCTGAAGACGCCCCGCCTCACATACAATCCGTCCGGCAGTTCGCGGTACCCCTGCGTGCGATAACGCGACACCGCGTAATAAAACACGAACGGCAACAGCGCGAGGAGATACAGTGCATCGCCCCATACATACCAGAGTCCGGCAACGGCAAGTGCCATTATCGCACTGAGCCGGACGAATACGCGGCGCACGTGCAGACGTGATGATGGAAGAAACTCCTCCGGCGGATTGAGCGGCCTCACCGATTGCATCACCTCCAGAATGTGACCCATCTGCGCGAACGGTACCACACTGTGATGCCCCTGCTGGTTCGCCGAAAAACCCATCGTCTGGACGGAAAGGGAGTACCAGCCGAATGTTTTTTTCAGCGGATTCGTGCGGATGATGTAGGCTTGCACTTTCTCGAGCGGAATCGTGCGCTCGAGCTGCGTAAGGAGCCCCGATCTGATGTGGAGCTTGTCGCCATCGCGCGATAGATGGAAGCGGTAGTAGCGATTCAAATTGCTGACGATGCCGGTGAGCCACGAAAACACGGCGACGACCAAGAGGGTCGCCACGCCCACGATGAATGGCGGCATCTCGGCAATGCGGGAAATCCAGCCCGACTGCCGGCCCATCACCCAGTCGACCATCACCTCCACGTCCATCCCAAAATACTGGAGGCC
>CAZRTY010000043.1:2305-4659 GCA_964603055.1 uncultured Rhodothermales bacterium
TTCAGGATGCCCGAGCGGATCACGATCTCTTTCGGCGTAATCCAGTACCGAAATCGGATGTACTGCAGGATGATCGGCGGGAAGATGAACACCGTGATGAACGCGATGTACAGCAGCGCCATGTAGATATTCGAGCCGCCACGTAGCACGGGCAGCAAGAGCAATACCACGGCGGGAACGCTGAGCACGGACCGGTGAACCAGCGTCAACGGATGCAGCCGGCGCGCCTCGCGGTATTTATCGACATCAACCAAACCAGACCGAGCCGTCAAACCGTGTTTTCGAGGATGTAGTGCTTGAGCGTGTCGCGCAGGTGCTCGGCTTCCTCCATCTCGAGGCCGGGTACAACCACGTTGTTGCTCTGCGTACCGGCCGTATGCACGATCAGCTTCCCAAGTGAAAACTCCCGCTCCAGGACGTTCTGCGAAACGTCGAGGTGTTGGATTCGGCGCAGGGGCACCACGGTGTAGACACGGTTCCAGATGCCACGCCTCAGGAAAAGCTCATCCTCGCGGAGTTCGTACCGCCAGAAGCGGTAGCGCAAGGAGGGGATAACCACGGTGATCGTCGTACCGATGACGATGGCGATCAGCGTCCGAACGCCTGTCGGGAGCCACCCGCCGTCGCCGCCAAGAAACTGGAAGACGTCCAGGATGGCTACAGCGACCATCACGAGGCCCCAGAAAATTCCGAGCGAGATGCGCCAGACGGTGCGGATGGAGGGATGAAGCGGCTTCATCGATGAGGGAGGTTGATGCGCGCTTGTTGACCGCGACCGCCCATTCAGGTTTCATGGGCCAGCGGCAGATGCATGCCGGTAGCCTCCATCAATGAACGCGCCGGGCTTGCTCGTCATTCGTTCCTATGCGCTTCGGCCAGGCCTCATCCCGCCTTGCCGAAACACGTCTCCTCACGCGATGCGCCGGGCGGGCGGCGGATCAGGCGAAGCTGCCAGGCCGCTGCTGACGCGTATCCCTACAGATGCCGGCGCCCGGTCATTCGTACAACTGCTGCGCGGCGAGCACGAGAAACATGAAGTTGCTCGAACCTCCTCCCATCACATACTCGACTTGCTGCCAGAGATAAGGGAAGTGCTTGAGTTCGGGGAAGTCGGGCTGGATGAGCGCCGTGCCTGAGACAGAGCCCCCGGGGATGTACCACCAGTCGGCGCGGTTGAGTCCGTATCCCGTAGTAATCGAACTCGAGCCCACGCCCGAGACAAACGAAGCAGTGTTGCTGCCCGGGTTGACTCCGAGGACAAAGTTCATCGCGTTCAGCATGTACTCCGGCCCGACGATGTCAGGAAAGGCGCGGTGCAAATAGTACTGCCGCACGCCGAACTCCTGGATACCCCATCCTGCGCCCCAGATACCCGGTTGGTAGGGCACACCATACGGCGTATCTCGCTGAAGAAGCTCGACACGCTGATGATGTTCACGCACGGCCTCGCGGATCGCCGATTCGAAGACGTCGTCGTTCAGGTGAGGCAACGCACGCCCCACGGCCCAGCCTATCGAGCCGATGTGCGCCACGATGGCCTCACGATGCTCGAGCAGGAACGCAGCGTAGTCGTCGTGTCCCGTCGTCAGGAGGAGCTCAACAGCCGCAATCACGTTGTCGTCGAAGCCCGAGTCTGGTGCGCGGTCATGCGTCCACAACTCCTCGGCTGCCGAGATGCTCTCATGAGCCATCTGCGGATTGTACTCGGCCAGCACACGTCCGGCAATCGCCAGGGCAGCGATTCCCTTGTATTCACGCGACGGATGTTCTTCTGTGAAGACCCAACGGTCGTCGGGGACTGACGAGTGGTTGGCAGTGCGTTCGCCCTCCGGCAGGTCAGGGTCGAAGAGGAGATTGTCCGAGTAATTGAGCGGATCTCCGATGAGGCGGTATTGCTCGAGCGTAGGGACGATGATGCCGCGGTAGAGGCGGCCAAGTGCCTTGTATCCGCCCAGCACAGTCAGTACGCCGTGCTCTATTTGCTGCAGCAGGTCGGGCACGCCGTCCGGCTCGTGAATGCGAACGAGGCGAGATTCCTGATCGATGAACGTGTTGTCGTGATCAACGCCGAATGACTCGTAAGCAGCCGACAGGATATAGACTTCGTCCGCCTGCGATTCGATACGCAGATCGTCATCGCCCGCGTCGTGCCAGCCGCCGCGATCGAGCCCCGGCACATGGTCGCCAGGCTCAAACCGCGTGAGCGTCGACGGCCCCTGCACATACCCATCGAAATGATTCAGATCGACAGGCGCCATCCGTGCATCGTCGAGATGACACGCGCCGTGCCAAGCGCGGTAGTTCTCTTCCACTCGCATGTGGCACATCTGAACCGGCAGGAAATATTCGAGCGT
>CAZRTY010000043.1:4759-12034 GCA_964603055.1 uncultured Rhodothermales bacterium
TTCGGCTGTTGTGGATGATACCCGACCTGCGATACTTGAACGACAGGTCCGTGTCTCCACTCGGGATCGCCATGGGGTTCAACGTACCACTGCACCGCGGCCTCAGTCGCGTTTTGGGGGATGGGCGAGCGGACGATGAACCAGCCGTTATTGTGCTTCATACGCCCATCCAGCAACTGCAGGTCACCGTTGAGGCTTTCGATAGTGATGTGCCGATGCTCGGCCTCGGGTGCGATGGACAGCTTCCGGCCGTCGGCAAGCGAAACCGGAACGATGTTGCCTTCAGCATCATGGGCAACCGGGCCGTTCGGCTGAAGCGGGAATATCCCCGAGGCGTCATCCATGTACCAGCTCTTGCCGAACAGCGCCGTAGGGAAAAGTTCGAGATTGAAGCCGACGCGGCCGATCCATTCGTCAGGCAGCGGACGATCGAGGTCCACGGTAATCAGAAACCCTTCACCCCGCGGCTCGACGCTGATATTATATACGAAAGTGAGATCCGGATAGACCAGCGGATTGAACCCTTGTAGGTGCTTGCTCGAATCTGGGTACATCAACGCGGCGGTGATCTTGCCGGCATCCCCATCCACAAGCCGGTTGAGCTGTTTAGGAACGGGAGCCCATTGTCCGGGCGCGGCTTCGAGCCTGATGTCGCCATTGCTGGCAATACGCTCGCCGTGCTGGATGACGCTCACTCCGCCCTGATGACCTTCCGGATAAAAATCCTGAAACACCATCACGCTCACACCCGGCTTCTCAAAGTACTCGAGATCGTTCAGTTGAAACACGTGCTGCGCATGAACCGGCGACGACGAAATAACGAGCAGTAGAAGAACGAGCAATCCGCTGGCGCGCTGCATCAGGAGGAACGGTGGGTACATAGCGTCGGAGGGGATATTGACGGATGGTTGCTTCAGTTTGCGGCGGCTTCAAGTCTGCGAATGACGTTCATCAGGGCGCGTCCATCGTGATAAGCACCTTTCCAAATATGTGATTTCGGGCCCACGGCAAATTCGGGTTGCTTATCGATACCGCCCTCGAACCATCCCCCATGAATTGGGTCGACGAGGTAACCGCGGATGTAGGCCCAGAGATCGAGGAATCGGAGGTCGTATCGAATCGGGTCGTCGGGGAATTCGTCGGCCATCAGAAGCAGCGTGTTCAGGCCTTCGGCCTGCGCCCACCAGTTCTTGGTCGCTCGAATGACTTGCGGCGTATTCTCACCTTCGAAGTAGTATCCGGCGTCGACAAATCCGCCGACATCTTCATCCCACCCAAACTGCAGTGCGTGGTCGACCATCTTCTTTGCGGCCGAAAGCGTCACGCCTCGATCGGACATTCCCGCCACATCAGATGCCTCGAGCATCAGGTATGCTGTCTCGACATCGTGCCCATACGAGACGTGGTCGAAGTAAATGTTGGCTTCGCGTACGACATCGGATGAGTCGCGGTAGGAGATCGGCTGCCAGTCGGCCGTAGAGAACAACGTGAGGAATCCTGGCTCGACTGTGAGGGTGTCGCGGATGAGCTCGAGCATCTCGCGAAGGCGCACGCCCAGGTGCTCGTCCGGCCAGACCTGGTACAGCTCGGAGAACGCCTCGAGGATGTGGATACTGGAGTTCTGGTCCTTGGGTGGCGTGGCCTTGTGGCCGTCGCGCATGGCCGTGCCGTCTCGATCAATGAACTGGAAATAGCCGCCATGCTGGGCATCATATGCGTGATGGTCGAGCCATCGGAATGACCGTTTCGCGAGTTCCAGCGCTTCCGGATCACCTGAAGCATCGTAATAAGCGGCAAGCCCGTATATCGCGAATGCAATTCCATACGCCTGCTTGACGAACCGGCCGTCGTCTTCGGGGATCGGCAGTCCGTCACGCGTGGCCATCATATAAAAGCCGCCAAGCGCGTCATCCCACATCACATCCCGCAAAAACCGGTAACCGTGCTCGGCCCAGGACAGAAACTCGGATCGATGGGGGAGAAATAACGCGGCCCGTGAGAGCGTCCATAGGTGGCGCGCCTGCGTGACGAGCATCTTATCCTGCGCACCGCTCGGCTGCCAGCGATGATCTAGGTCACTCAGATATCCACCTTCCTCGAAATCAAGCACGGCCGGATACCACCGATCAAGCAGGTCAGCCTCCAACGAGTGCCTCACATGGCCAGCGAGCGCCACCCTGACCTCGGCCGGGAGGGCCGTCGACTGTGCGTGTGCCGATCCGCTAAGCACTGCAAACAAAGCAGCAGCGATAATCGCGCGGTGAATCGGCGGGCGGAGATTCATTCGGTCAGTTTGAGGTGATGATCGAATACAAACTTATCGAGCCCCCGCCTTTAATCAAATTGATTTAATTAAGATGTCAGATCAGCCCCGAGACGGAAATCCTCTCTTATCAATGGTTACTGTATTGATCTCCGTCATCCAACAGCCGATTTTAAGACGATCCATCCTCCACTTACTGACCTCACCTGCTATGTCTCGACTTCTCGTCTTTTGCCTGGCCGCCTTTCTGTCATTGATGATCGTGCCGGATGCCACGGCCCAGCTTTCTACGGCACGCTTGTTTGGAGATGGGATGGTGATGCAGCGAGGCCACGACGTTCCTGTTTGGGGCAAAGCAACGGCTGGAGCTGAGGTTTCGGTGGGGTTTCACGGCGTTGGATCCAGCCGCCAGGAGCTTAAAGTGACAGCAGACGCCGAGGGTAAGTGGCGCGTCGAACTTCCGGCGATGGAGGCGGGCGGACCTTACACCATGACGATCGAGTCGGGCAACGAGAGCCTCCGGTATAGCGACATCTGGGTGGGAGACGTCTGGGTTGGCTCGGGCCAGTCGAACATGGAATGGACCGTTGCCGACTCCGATAATGCAGAAGCCGAGATCGCGGCGGCAGACGATCCGCTGATCCGCCATTTCAAGGTTCCTCAGTCGTGGTCGTATCAGCCGGAGGATGAATTGGCCGGAGGTGAATGGGAGGCAGCGAGTCCGGCGACTGTCGGCAACTTCACGGCGGTTGGTTATTACTTCGCACGCGAGCTGCGTGAGCACGTCGGCGTGCCGATCGGAATTATTAACTCATCCTGGGGCGGCAGCCGTCTGGAGCCGTGGATGAGCGCAGCGTCTCTCGGCATGGATGAATCTGCCGTTTCGATGCTGCAGGAAGAGGAGAGCGAGTACGGCCGGCGCATTATTGCAAGTCTGACCCGTCGTCTGGGCGAGCTCCCAACCGAAGATGCCGGCCTGGTCGACGGCGTGGCGCACTGGGCCGCGATGGACGAAGACGACACAACGTGGGACGTTATCAATGTGCCGGGTGTCTGGGAGGAGCAAGGTTATGATGGGATGGACGGCGTGGCGTGGTACCGGACGTCGTTCAACATTTCGGAAGAAGAGGCCTCGTTCGACCTGCGCCTGCACCTTGCGATGATCGACGATGCGGATATCACGTATGTGAACGGGCACGAGGTTGGACGCAGGATGGAGTACAACAGAGCTCGTATTTACGACGTGCCATCATCGGCTCTTGTGCCGGGAAGTAATGTGCTCGCGGTGCGAGTGACGGACTTCCAGGGCGGAGGCGGCATCTACGGGAGCGCGTCCGATGTCTTCGTCGAAACGAGTGATCGCCGAATTGACCTGGCGGGGGAGTGGCGCTTTAAAGTCGGAGCGGTCACGATGAACCTCGAAGGCCGCAAAAATGCCGTGCCGACGTTACTCTACAACAAGATGATCCACCCAATGCTCGACTTCCCCATTACCGGCGTGATCTGGTATCAGGGTGAGTCTAACGCCTATCCCGGCCAGGATTATGAGTACCGCGATCTGTTCAAGACGATGATCACCGACTGGCGCGATAGATGGAACGTCGGCGACTTCCCCTTCCTGTGGTCACAACTCGCGAACTACATGGAAGCAGACGAGCAGCCGGCGGAGAGCAACTGGGCGGTGCTGCGCGAATCCCAGACCGCGGCGCTCGAATTGCCCGCCACGGGACAGGCTGTGATCACGGACATCGGCGATCCCGACGACATTCACCCGCGCAACAAACAGGATGTCGGCCTCCGGCTTGCGCTCGCGGCGCGAAAAATCCACTACGACCACGACATCGTGCACTCGGGGCCGATGTACGCATCCCACGAAACCCGGGACGGACGCATCGTGATTTCGTTCGATCATGTGGGCGGCGGGCTCGAGGTGAGGGGAAATGAATTAGGCGGATTCGCCATCGCGGGCGATGACGGGCGATTCGTCTGGGCAAATGCGCAAATTGAGGGGGATACCGTTGTCGTCTGGAGCGACGACATCAGCGCGCCGGTCGCGGTCCGCTATGCGTGGGGGGATAATCCCGACCGCGCTAACCTTTACAATGCCGAAGGCCTGCCGGCGGCATCGTTCCGGACGGATGCGCATTGATCGCCAGTCTATAAACGGCTGAAAACAAGAAGCCCCGACGCCAATGGTGCCGGGGCTTTTTCGTACTTCGGGATTTAGAGGCTGACTTAAGAGGCGAGCTTTGCTTCCAACTCGATCTTGACGGAGTTGAGCGCCTGCGAGACGGGACAGTTTTTCTTGGCGCCTTCGGCCTGCTCGAGGAACGTGGCTTCGTCGATATTGGGGACTTTGGCATCCGTCCGCAGCACGATGCGAGTGATTCCGAATCCCTCGCCCTGCTTCTCAATATGCACGGTTGCCTCGGTGTCGACATGGTCGGGCACGAAGCCTGCTTTGCTCAGACCTGCCGAGAGTGCCATCGAGAAACAGCCTGCATGCGCAGCGGCGATCAGTTCCTCAGGGTTCGTCCCCGTTCCTTCTTCGAAGCGTGATGAAAATGAGTACTGGCCCTCGTAGGCGCCACTCTGCATTTTCATCGTGCCGTTTCCACTCTTCAGGTCGCCGTTCCAGCGGGCTGTGGATTTACGTGCGGGCATTGTTTATTACGGATAAATGGGTGAAACAGACGTCGTGTGACGGGCGCTCTGGATGTTAGGCCTGATTGCGCCCCAATTCGTCAAGATCGGATAAGGATGATGGCGAACACATGCATTCTAGCACAAATTGCGTAACATATTCCAGGCGCATTGTTTAACCGAACCCACGTGGCCTTGCAATCCCACCAGAGCGATGACAAAAGCAGCGAGATGCTGCTCGACGATTTATCGCAAAAGCTTGGAATATCGTCTCAGACCCTCGTCGGGTGGATTGATCGCCGCCTCGTCGAGGCTAAACTCAACTGGTCGCTCTCGAAGGACAACGTGGAGATGCGGACCATTGAACTGGAGGAGGATACCCTGCGGTTTCTGGAGACATTCGCCGCGGATTATAGAAAGGAGACGGTGACACGGCCCGAAGCACGGCGGCTTCTCAAGAATGCAGACGCCCGTGTGGTCAAACGGCTGATCCGCGCGGGGTCAATCGACACCGTCCAGGTTGGCGATGAACTGCGCGTGGTCGTAGGATCGATCGAAGACTACCTCATCCAGCGCGAGCAGAACGGCGGCGAATAGCTGAGCGCTCATCCCACAACAAAATCGGCGCAAGTCGGTAACGTCGGGCGCTACGTCATCAAGCAATACCGATAGAATCGAATGGAAATGACAGTCACTGGCGCAGAGGAAGTCCGATGGGACCTGACCGATCTCTATGCCGACGTCGACACGCTCGAACAAGACCTCGCACAGTCGGATAACGATGCAGACACCTTTGCCGACGATTACCGTGATCAAGTCGCGAAGCTCGACGCCGAAGGCCTTGCGGCTGCGCTGGCTCGATATGAAGCGCTGCAAGATCGGCTCGGCCGCTGCTACACGTACGCATATCTGAATTGGGCGACAGCAACTAACGATGAAGCTCGCGGCGCGTTGATGCAGCGTGTGCGGGAGGCCTACACGCGCATCGCCCAGAAACTGATTTTTTTCGAGCTCGAATGGTCGAAAACTGACGACGACCACGCCAATGCGTTGCTTCAGGATCCGCGTCTGGACCAGTACCGTCACTATCTCGAGTTGGAGCGCCTGCATCGCAAGTACCTCTTGACCGAGGCCGAGGAGAAAATCCTCGCTGAGAAGTCGATCACGGGTACATCGGCCTGGAATCGGTTCTTCGACGAGATGATGGGAGCCGCTCGATTCGTTCTGGATGATGAGCCGCTGTCACAACAGGAAATCCTGGCGAAGCTCTACGATTCTGACCGCACCCTGCGCCGCCGTGCGGCACTCGCGTTTACCGAGGGGCTCGTCGAACGACGGCAACAGCTGAGCTTCGTCTTCAACACGCTGCTGGCCGACAAAGCGTCGAACGATCGACTCCGAGGATTCGAGCACTGGCTCAAGAGCCGAAACATCTCAAACGAAGTCGAGGATGAGACCGTCGAGGCGCTCATCTCGGCCGTGACGTCGCGGTATGATCTCGTCGAACGCTTTTACAGCCTGAAGGCGCGGCTGCTCGGCCTCGATGACATGATGGACTACGACCGGTACGCTCCCATTGGGGAGTCAGACCGGCATTATGATTGGGATGAAGCGCGCGAACTGGTTTTATCGTCGTATCACGACTTCCACCCTCGGATGGGGGAGATCGCGGCGAAGTTTTTTGACGAACGGTGGATCGACGCCCCCGCAACACCGGGCAAGCAGGGAGGCGCGTTCAGCCACGGCGCGGTGCCGAGTGCCCATCCGTATGTGCTGATGAACTACACCGGCAAGATCCGGGATGTCCAGACATTGGCGCACGAGCTCGGGCACGGCGTCCATCAGTACTTATCCCGAAAACAAGGCGTGCTTCAGGCCGGCACACCGCTGACAACGGCAGAGACGGCGTCCGTATTCGGGGAGATGCTCGTGTTCCAGCGGATGATGCGCCAGGAGGACGATCCGAAAACGCGGCTTGCAATGCTTAGCGGCAAGATCGACGACACCATCGCTACGGTCTTCCGGCAGGTGGCCATGAACCGGTTTGAAGATCAGATCCACAACGAACGGCGCACGACTGGCGAGCTACCGGCTGAGCGTTTTTCGGACGTGTGGATGGAGACGCAAAACGCCATGTTCAGGGGAAGCGTCACGCTGGGAGAGCATTATCGACACTGGTGGAGCTACATCCCGCACTTCCTGCATTCGCCGGGTTACGTCTACGCATACGCGTTCGGCGAATTGCTCGTCTTCGCGCTGTATGCGCGTTACCAGCAGGTGGGCCAATCCTTCGCTGATGACTATCTCGGACTGCTTGAAGCGGGTGGCTCGGATTGGCCTCACGTGCTCGTCGGTAAACTCGGCGTGGA
>CAZRTY010000044.1:0-11837 GCA_964603055.1 uncultured Rhodothermales bacterium
GCTACGAGCGAGTTCATCTGCTGAGCGTAGGTGAGATACGCCGGCCCAATCACATTGATGATGGACGCCGCCGGATCTGCACTTCCGAGAAAGCCTTCATCCAGCAGGTTTTCGAACCGCAGCGAATCGTTCAGTGCCGTGCCGTTGACGACTCGCTCAGCCAGCGCGCGCGGTTCATTGTCCCTGAAAAGTCCGGCAAAGCCCGGATCGATTCCACTTAGGGCCGCCCGTAGCTCCTCGAGCCGTAGCGTGATGAGTTCAACCTCCAGCTCGTTCGGGTAGAACTCAGTCTCTCGGGCAGACTCCCGCACCTCATCACGCGCTTCCTGCGGAAGGCCACGCTGGCGCATCAGGCCGAACATATAGCCATAAAACGCCCGCGTCAGAATCTGCGAGTCGACGACGCTGCCGAAGGCCGTAAACGCCCGGCCCCGCGAGGCAAGAAAAACCGCCGACCGCTGAACATCTGCGATATTGTCGAAGACCTGACCGTATGCCGCCCGCAGCGAGTCGTTGGCGTTAATCGCCTGCCTCAGATCTCGCTCGGCAGCCGCACGGCGCGCCATGAGCTCAGCATCGCGGAGGCCAACCAGCTGCCCACTTTGCGACTTAATCTGGTTGGTGATTGACAAGTACGAAGACCGTACACCCTCCTCCTCGGCGACCTCCGGGTGGCGATCGATGAAATCAGCGAACACATCCGCACGCCGGCCCAGAATTTCAAGAAGCGGAGGCAGCGAGTAATCGCGCTCAAACTCGAGCTGCGCCATCGTCTGCAGGCGGCTCGTCGAGCCCGGGCTTCCAATGACGAAGACAGCCTCGCCCTCGGTAGCGCCGTCCGCACTCCAGCGGAAATATCGCTCGGGGGTCACGGGCGCATCGTCAACGTATGCACGCAGAAACGCGTAGTCGAGGTTGTAGCGTGGGTACGTGAAGTTGTCAGGATCGCCGCCAAAGTATCCGATCTGATGTTCGGTCGCCATCACGAGCCGGACGTCGTTATAGCGCCGGAAAGTGTGCGCCACGAACATGCCGCCCTGATAGAGCGTGACGATTTCCACGACGAGCGACGAATCCCGCGCCTGGACCTGCGCCCCGAGTTGTGCTTCCAACTCTTCAACGCGTTGACGCCGCAGTTGCAGCCGCCGCTCGACATCCTGCACCACCTCCAGGCCTGGTGCGATGCGGTCGGTCACATCTTCGATCGCGATGAGCTGGTCGACGTGGAGATCCGGTACAACGCGTTCAGAGTCCGGCACAGCTGCATAAAACCCGTTCTCCAATAAATCCTCACCCGTTCGGCTTACCGCCTCAACACTCTCTCGGGCGCAGTGGTTGTTCGTCATGATGAGCCCGTTCGGCGAGACGAAGGATGCCGAGCAATACGTTGAAAACCGCAGCGCACCAAGCCTGGCATGATCGAACCAGGCCGAGTCCGGACGGAAACCGTAAGCCTCCGCGAAATAATCGAGCGGCGGGTTATCGAACGTCCACATCTTGCCGTAATCGAATCGACCGGCTTCGACCTGCGGACCGGGTTCGGCATCCGCAACGGGATCTGCCGGCAGCACTTCGGTTTGCGTGGGTGGAGTCGGACGATCCGTTACAACGACCGTCTGCCGTGGCGTCTGACACCCCACCAGCATCACGCCGAATGTTATAACGACAGCGGCGAGACGGAGACTACTTCTTATCTGGATCATCAAGTGTTGACTGTCAATCATTCGAGGTGACTGATTCATCGGCCGGAGCGGAGTTCGTCGACGATGCGCTGCGCGCCATATACGTTCTCAAGCGCTTCGATCATCCCACGCGAATCGACCGAGACTGCCCGCGCACGATCCGTCACATAAATAAAGGAGGACGGCAAGAAGCCGATGTTGCCGTCGAACACGAGGCCGACGACCTCCAGGTCTCGGTTGAGAACCGGAGAGCCCGAGTTGCCGCCGATGATGTCATTGGTCGACACAAAATTAAGCGGCGTCGCCGGTTCGAAGTTATCGGGGATGGTATGCCAGCGCGCAGGCAAGTCCCAGTCCGTTCCCGGCCCGAAGGAGTAGTAACGGTCGTACATGCCGTAAAACGTGGTGTACCAGGGCGCGACGGTGCCGTTATAGGGATAACCCTGGACGATGCCATCGGCGATACGCAGCGAGAACGTGGCGTCCGGCGGAATTTCAGTGCCGTAGATGTCGAAGCGCGCGCGCCCCAGGCGGCTGCCAATCTCGGTCTCTTGCTCGCCGATGCCGGCTGTGGCACTCGAGAAATCTGCATACGCGTCGAGGACCGGCATCATCAACCGGATCGCCGGATCGTCGGCCAGGGCGGCATCGTCGAGTACGGCGGCGGTGGATTCGGACGTCGCCAAGTGCGACGACGTGACAAGCCGGCGGGCGATTTCCTCATCGGAGCTGCCTTCCAGCTGGGATGCAAGCTCGGGATGATCGTTCGCCAAACGGCTCCGAAAAGCGGCGATGCGATCCGTTACGTACGCCTGCTGGAGCTCCGCCGGGTGGTCACGGATGTTCAAGATCTGAGTTCGTAGCTGCGAGAGCTGTTCGGCATCGGCGCCTTGCTCCAGCTGTGTCAAGTAGCGAGCGGCAAGCAAGGCACGCCTCATGATCGGCGATCCGAGCGATGATGTCGGCGTGAGGCCAAGAAAAGCGACGTACTCATCTTCGAGATCGCGGCGCTCCTGCTGCAACCGCGCCATTTCGTCGAAGAGCGGTCCGTACGCTTCGGCGAGCGCGGCATCGGCCATGACGGCGTCGCGGAACTGTCGCTCCGTATCACGGCGGCGTCCCATCAAATACTCATTCTCCAGTCCGCCCACTCGGCCACCATAGAGCTTCTGCACATTCAGCAGGCTAAAGAGCTCATTCCGAATCGCATCGGGCGAATCCGGCGTGACGTAAGCCTCAAGCGCCGCAACCCGCTGGTTTATCAGCTCCAGCAGATAGCGCTCCTGTACGTCGCGGCGGTACTCGAGCTGGGCGACGGTCTCCAGGCGGTTTGTCGATCCCGGATTGCCGATGATGAATACGGATTCGTTCTCGCTCGGCCCGTTGTCGCTCCATGGGAAGTAGTTAGGCGTCGCATACGGCTGCCCGTTATCGTAGACGCGGAAGAACGTCATATCGAGGGTGTAACGCGGATAACTGAAGTTATCCGGGTCGCCGCCGAAAAATCCGATCGCCAGTTCGGGCGTCATCACGAGCCGCACGTCATCATAACGGCGGAATGTGTACGCGGAGTAGCGCGCGCCGTTGTAGAGTGTGATGACCTGGACGAAATAGCCCGAATCGGCGCCGCCGCGATCCGAAAGGATGCGTTGCTGGATGTTCGTTATGGCATTGCGCCTGGCATCCGCTCGTTCGGCGTCCGTCTCGGCTCCTTCAAGGGCGGTGTAGACTTCATCCGTCACATCCTGAATCTCAACAAGCTGATCGGCATAAAGGCCCGGCACCAAACGCTCCTGATCGACCGTCTCGGCGTAGAAACCATCGTCGAGCAGATTCTCACCATCGCCCGAAACGGCCGAGACATGGCTCCGGCCGCAGTGGTGGTTCGTCATTACCAGGCCGAGATTCGACACGAACGAGGCGCTGCAACCGGGAATTCGCAGCGCGCCGAGACGCGCGCGTTCGAACCAGGCTTCATCCGGCGAAAAGCCGTGTGCCTCGGCAAACTGCTCGACGGGCGGAAAGTCGAAGGTCCACATGCGCCCGTTATCAAAACGGCCCGCCGTTGCGGTATCAGCCGGTGAAACCTGTTGGACGGCCTGCCCCGATGCGGGAAGGGCAAACAGGGACAATAACAGAAGGAGCGTGACGTATTGGATGCCGGAGCGCATGGTCCTCGAGTGTTCGGTTTATCCGTGACCATCCAGAATACCCACGCGGACGCAATTGTTCACGAACAAAACCCGAAATCATAAGCCGGCGCGCCCGTCATAGACGCACGGCACGCTCGGCCACAGCGTACTCATGCGCTCGCGAATATGAGCCGGATTCATCTGTGGAAGGTCGAAGCCTGGAACCGGGAAGCGCGGCGATTTATATTAGGCGCCTAACGCGAGAGTGGCGGAATTGGTAGACGCGCCAGACTTAGGATCTGGTACCTTAAACGGTGTGGGGGTTCGAGTCCCCCCTTTCGCACGAAAAGCCCGTCGAAGCGAGATCTCTCGCCTTCGTGCGGGCTTTTTCTTTGGGCTGAAGTTCCTGGCCGAGCTTGATTACACGGTCTAATCAGGCCGCAACGGGTTCAGCGGCGGCGCTTCCATCGCCGGAGACTGAAAGCTCTGGTAGCTCGGCTTCTTCGCGGCGCGTGCCGGCTCGAATTGCATCGCGCTGGATTGTGCTGTAAATCCAGCTCCGCATCTCATCGCGGGAGACCAGGTTCTCCTTCTGCCGGTCGACGAGTAGAATCAAACGTCGCAGCGCGTCGAACTCATCGGCGGTGAGAATGAGAGACGAACGGTCCTCGGGACGATCGCCCGGTCCGCTAAAACGCATCTCCACGGCGCCCGTCTTGTCCTTCATCACCAGGATGTTGAGATCGATTCTGCCTCCATCCGGGCACACCGTTCCTACCTCGAAGCTCGCGCTGACTGCCATGTTCTCTTTACAAATGGGGTGGCATTTCCAATATGGTAGCGCTGACAGCGAAATGCGTGCCCTCGGCGTCAAAAATGGCACATCCAGCGTCGGAGCGTTATCTCCGTGCTAATACCGCCTGATTTTCACCCCGACGAGAGGGATGTCACGGTAAATCTGAACGGCTTGAATGGAAATAATCACACCCTCGCCTTGCGTTCGATGGCAGATCTTGCCTCGTCGACCAGGTCGCGGAATTCCGCATCCACGTCCATCCGATCCGTCACGGCATTGCACGCGTGGATCACAGTCGAATGGTCGCGTCCCCCGAAACGAAGCCCAATGCTCTTGAGCGAGTTCGTCGTCATCTCCTTTGAGAAGTACATCGCCAGATGGCGCGCCGTCACCACATCGCGCGTCCTGGTGCGGGCCGATAGTTGAGCGATCGGGATGTTGATGAGCTCGGCGACGATCGTCTGAATTGATTCGATGGAAACCGGCTTCGGCTCATTGTCGACAAGCTCCGAAAGCAAGCCGCGAGCTACACTCAGTGTGATGCGGCCGCCGTCGAGCTGAGCGTGAGCCACGAGCCTCGTGAGCGCACCCTCCAGAGCTCGGATGTTCTGGGTGACGTGCTCGGCGATGAACGCCACGACATCCGGCTCGAGCACGAGCCCGTGCTTCTCGGCTTTGCCCTGGAGAATCGCACAGCGTGTTTCGAGATCCGCCGGCTGAACATCAGCGGTCAGTCCCCACTGAAATCGCGAAAGCAGACGCTCTTCGATCCCTTTAATCTCCGACGGCGGTCGATCGGAGCAGAGCACGATCTGCTTCCCTGTCTGGTGGAGCGTGTTGAAGACATGGAAGAACTCTTCCTGTGTCTTCTCCTTTCCGCTCAAGAACTGGATGTCGTCGACCACGAGCAAGTCGACGCCGCGGTAGAATGAAGAGAACGCCGCGACGTTGTTCTGCTGGATCGCACGCACAAACTGCGAAATGAACTGCTCGGACGAGATGTATAGAATCCGCTCGGCAGTACCGTTTGCGCGTGCATGATTGCCGATTGCCTGGACCAGGTGCGTCTTCCCGAGCCCCACGCCTCCGTATACGAGGAACGGATTAAAGCTCGTGCCACCCGGCTGCCTGGCGATTGCCTGGGCCGCGCTGCGGGCGAAGCGATTGCACTCGCCTTCGATGAAGGTGTCGAAGGTGTATCCCGGACGCAGATTAGGGTCTACCGGTGCCTGGCGACCCGGCGCAGCGTGTGCGCTACCTAACGCTGCGGACTGCGGCGGCACCGCGGGCCGCGGCGGTGTTGGCTGCATCGGAGCAACGGGGGCCGGTGGGCGAGCGGCCGCCGGCGTTTCCATCTCGATATTCGTCACATGCGCCGGCTCGGGGGCGTTCTTCTCATACGCGAAGAAGATGCGCGTGTCCTGACCGACGACTTCCGATGTCACCTTCCGGAGCACACCGGCATAATTCGATTCGATCCACTCTCCGAAGAACCGGCTCGGAACACTCAGAACGAGCTCGGCGCCGCCTTCCTCATCTCGATTGAGAGAAACAGGATCGACCTGTTCAAACCACGTCTTGAAAGAACGACGGGGAATCTCATTTGTGATGAGTGCGAGACACTGGTTCCAGGTCGCAGCGAGCGGAGTGGGCATTTGTACTTGATCCAACGGGGCCTTGGGCGAACAGACTTGCAATGAGGGGGCTTCTATTCTATCCCCCCGGGGCTCGTCTCGCAAGCTTTCGCGGAGTGTTTTTACCCACATACTTTACCAACACCCGGGCGGCTCATCCACTTCTTATCCACAGCCGAAAACAACCATATAGACTCTCCCGCTTGCATACCTCACATATCCAAAGAATCGCCCCCTCACATACGTCGGCCGCACTAGCAACAAAGGAACGAAACAGCCCAAACCACTGCATATAAAGCAGTTAGCACAAGGTCGCTATGCGCCTCTGGCTTAACATATCCGTAATCACACCGAATGACCCATTCCGGGCGGCTTCGCGAACTGCAGCGAGCCTGAACGATGTGCACAGGTTATCCACAAAGATGCTGCTTTTGATGAAGAACCGTCTCAGCAAGGGCGTCGACCACTTCTTCATAATGGCTCGGAATGCCAATTCTTGGCGATGGATAGATTGGCGTGCGCCCGATGACACCCGGCGCGAGCGGGGCGCCACCACCTGAAAATATCCGAGGCGGGCCGGATCACCGAGCCAAGCCACCACGGCAGCCGCTGATATCTGCGGCTATATAATCATGCCGTCGGCTCGCAGACTACTCGATTACCGATGCCTTGGTACCGAGCAGTAGAGTCGAACCCGCCGATCCATCAAGGCCGGCGCGCTGCGGTAATGTGCGTCGGATGATTCCGGACGGACTGCGCGCTGTGCAGCGGTGCAACGAAGAAGGCCGTCACCCGCTCAGGGGCATGCCCCTCCGTCGCCGTGTATCCAAAGCGCGTGGCAGTCGCCCTGAACCATTCCCACTGTCCTCCGATACGCAGGCGAGTGACACAACTGATAGACTCCTCCCGCTCGGCGCGTGCCCGGTCAAGTACGACGACGGTATTCAGCATATCCTGATGGTGCAGAAGCGACAGTACCGGCTCGCCGACGAGTGGGCGTGAATGCGACGCCTGGACGCTTGCGCCGGCGTGGCGGATCGTCCCGGAATCATCAATGATCAGCACGCTGCCGCCGTGGGCGATCTGAAGCATCCGGAAACGATGTCGATCATCGATCCGATGGAGGTCCATCGCTTTCGCCTTACGGAGGCGAACAGGTGTGGCGGGTGCCGTGAGGGCCGTGGGAGTCATGCGTACACCGAGCAATCGTGGAAGCCAGGAGTTGAAAACCTGCGGCTATTGTAATGGTGCTTCATCGCCTCATCATGATCCGCCGACCATCGTGCGATCAGGAACCGGGTTCCGTCGATGGCTCCCACGGCGTAGAGCATGGTGCGTCTCCGGCGCACACACCTGATTTACGTGTAGATAAGTAACGGTCAAGCGCGGAAAGTAGCGGTTTCTTCCGCTGACCGGCGCACGCATTCAGCGAATGAGTTTTTCGCTCGCGCGTTCAACAAATCATCAAAATCGCCCGCTATCGCGCCTGTTCGCGGGATACAGGATCGTCACGACATGCTTATTCGACCGCCTCCAGTGCCTCCCACCACCCACGGGCACAACATTGTCTTCAGACCACGACGGATGACATTCACACATATCCGTAGTGCTCGTGATGACCGTACTTTACCGCCTATTTTTCCTCGCCTCCCTCATCGTTCTTTTTGTTGAGCCGGCCTCGGCTAGCGTTCAGTTCACCGATTGTGCCTTCCGCACCGGTCGAAGCGCCAGCATCATCATCCCCAAGGATGCACCGAAGGTCGACGGCGAGCCTCTGGCGCCGGGTTCTGAGATCGCCGTTTTTAATCAAGACGGTCTCTGCGCAGGCGTCGTCGTCTGGGACGGCGGCAGTACGGCCCTCACCGTCTGGGGTAACGCGATCCTCAACCCCACCAAGCAAAGCATTGAAGACGGCGAGCCCATGCTCGTCCGCATCTGGAACGCGGCCGACAAGGAGATTTATGAGGGAGATGAGTTGGCGATCTCCCTCGACGACAGCCGCAATTACCTCAGCACCGACCCGAACTTTCGCGAGAACCTCATCTACCGCATCGTCGATCTGAATGCAACCAACTCGAGCTCGACGGACACGCTGCTACCCGGCACGTACGAGTTCGGCCTGGGCCAGAACTATCCGAACCCGTTCAACGCTCACACGCAGATCCCGGTGACGCTGCCCGAGGCCTCGGACGTTCGCATCCAGGTATATAATGTGCTCGGTCAGGAAGTTGCGCGGCCTGTTGATGACCTGCTGCCGGCGGGACGGCATGACATCCGCTTCGACGCCAGCGGCCTGGCAAGCGGCACGTACATCTACCGCATCACGGCGGGAAGCGAGACCAGCACGCGGACGATGACGCTCGTGAAGTAGGCTCCGAACATCGGGATGATGTAGACGTTCTTGGGTCTTCGTAAATGCCGGCCATCATCGGCCACAGGTTTCCAACGTTACCGGCCCCTTAGAATGAACCGTCATTCCTATAGTGCAGCGCTCGCTCGCGCTGCCGAAGAGTTCCTGATCGATCAGTTTAACAGTCCCACCCAGTACACGGAAGCATCTCACTTGCCTGACCTCGTCGACGCCGCCATGCATATCGTCACCGATGCTGCATGGATCCAGCCGCCGGGCACGCGGCCTCACCCGCTCGATGTATCGGTCGGCGAGTACGGCTCCGACGACGATGATGAGGATGAAGAGGACTAACGGCTAGACGAATAGAATGTCATTGATTAAGGCTTCGAGTCTCACTCGTGATGGATTAAATCACGATGGTGGCTCGGAGCCTTTTTCTTTTGGCTCTAATCGCTTGTACCGAATACGTCGCTACCGTCCCTCCCATGCAATTAAGCTGAGGCAGATGCGCCCTCTCAACCCGGTCCTCCAGTGCTCAGTCGCGGCGCCGCATTCAATGCCTGATGCTACAGTCGTCGATGATCAGCGGAGCTACCTCCTTCCCTACCCCTCGCGTCTGCCAGTCTGACACATCGGCACCTCCGGCATGGTCTTCGTCATTGAGAGGTGAGCGCCCCAGCTGCGCTCTTCTATGACGATATGACTACCGGAAGCAATGAATCTGCAGAAGTTTACGATAAAGGCGCAGGAGGCGATTCAGCGCGCCACGGAGATCGCAGCCTCGAAGAACCATCAGGGTCTTGAGCCGCCGCACGTGCTCAAGGCATTTATGCAGGATGAGAATGGCATCGTGCCATCGATTCTCGGCCGCCTTGGTGCCGACCCCGCGCTGCTGGGTCGTGCGGCTCACGATGCAATGGAGAAGCTGCCCGTTGTGACGGGCGCGAGCGTGAGCGGCCAGTACGTGGGCCAGGAGATGAAGAAGGTCTTTGACCGCGCACTGGCTGAGGCCGAGCTGCTCAAAGACGAATACGTGTCGAGCGAGCATCTGTTGATCGCGCTCGCCGAGTCGCCGGACGCAACCGGCACAGCACTCAAGACGCAGGGCGTAACGCGAGAGTCCATACTCGGTGCTCTGCGCGACGTCCGCGGGACCCATCGCGCATCCGACCCCCACGCTGAGAGCCGCTACGAATCGCTGAAACGATTTGCGCGCGACCTTAATGATCTTGCTCGGCGCGGCGGAATCGATCCCGTGATCGGGCGTGATGAGGAGATCCGGCGTGTACTTCAGATTCTGTCACGGCGCACAAAGAACAACCCTGTTCTCGTGGGCGAGCCGGGCGTTGGTAAGACGGCTATCGCTGAGGGGCTCGCCACGCGGATCGTACAAGGTGACGTGCCGGAGGGCCTGAAGGACAAAACCGTCGTTGCACTCGATATGGGTGCGCTCATTGCAGGCGCGAAATATCGAGGCGAGTTCGAAGATCGGCTAAAAGCGGTCGTCAAGGAGGTCAGCGAGTCAGACGGCGAAATCATCCTGTTCATCGATGAGATTCACACGCTCGTCGGTGCCGGAGCGGCTGAAGGCGCTATGGATGCCGCCAACATCCTCAAGCCCGCCCTCGCCCGCGGTGAACTCCGTGCCATCGGCGCCACTACGCTTGACGAGTATCGCAAACACTTTGAGAAGGACAAAGCGCTAGAGCGGCGATTCCAGATGGTGCTCGTGGAAGAGCCTTCGGTGGAGGACTCGATTTCGATATTGCGCGGTATCAAGGACCGATACGAGGTTCACCACGGTGTACGGATTCAGGACGATGCCATCGTTGCTGCCGCTGAACTGAGCCATCGCTATATCACCGACCGATTCCTCCCCGACAAGGCTATCGACCTGATCGATGAATCGGCCGCGCGTCTCCGGATTGAGATCGACTCCATGCCCGAAGAGCTCGACCAACTCGAGCGGCAGATCCGCCAGTTGGAGATCGAACGTGAGGCGGTGAAACGTGACGAGGCTACGGAGAAGCTCGAGCGTATCGGCGAAGAGATCGCCAACCTCGAGGCGCGTCGGACTGAACTGCGTGCCAGGTGGCAGCAGGAGAAAGATCTGATTATGGCTACCCGCTCGGCGAAAGAGGAAATCGATCGCCTGAAGGTGGAGGCCGAGAACCTTGAGCGTGAAGGAAACTACGGCGGCGTGGCCGAAATCCGGTATGGCCGCATCCCTGAGCTTGAGCAAGAGATCGAAGCACATCAGCAGGAGCTCGCCGAGATCCAGGCTCGCGGTTCGCTGCTCAAGGAGGAGATCGACGCTGAGGACATCGCGCAAATCGTTTCGCGCTGGACGGGCGTTCCGGTCTCGCGGATGCTCGAAAGCGAACGCGCCAAGTTACTGCGGATGGAAGATGAACTCGAGAAGCGGGTAGTCGGACAGCACGCAGCCGTTGAGGCGGTTTCCGCAGCGGTACGTCGCGGGCGCGCCGGTCTTCAGGAAGAACATCGCCCCATCGGGTCGTTCATCTTCCTCGGGACTACGGGTGTCGGCAAAACCGAACTCGCCAAGGCCCTTGCAACGTTCCTCTTCAACGACGAGAGCGCCATGGTACGAATCGACATGAGCGAGTATCAGGAGCGCCATACCGTATCGCGCCTCGTGGGCGCGCCCCCGGGCTACGTTGGGTACGAGGAAGGCGGTCAACTTACCGAGATGGTGCGCCGCAGACCGTACTCGGTTGTCCTGCTCGACGAAATCGAGAAGGCGCACCCGGAAGTCTTTAACACGCTATTGCAGGTTCTCGACGATGGCCGGCTCACCGACAACCAGGGCCGCGTAGCCGACTTCCGCAATACGATCATCATCATGACGTCGAACCTGGGGTCGGAGATCATCCGCGAACGGATGGATGCGGTAGCCGGCGAGATGTCGCCGGGGGCTCAAGAGCGGCTCGAGGCGGATCTGTCGAACCTGCTTAAACAGCGGCTCCGGCCTGAATTCCTGAACCGGATCGACGAAGTCGTCATGTTCCGCCCACTTGGTCGTGAACAGATCCGCGGCATCGTCGATATCCAGATCGGCCACGTACAGCGCATCGCGGTGAAGAATCACAACCTGTCGTTGGAGGTCACGAACGACGCGCGCGACTGGCTCGCTGAGCGCGGCTACGACCCGGCCTTCGGTGCTCGACCGCTCAAGCGCGTGATCCAGCGAGAAGTCACCAACAAACTCGCCGAAGAGAT
>CAZRTY010000045.1:0-11830 GCA_964603055.1 uncultured Rhodothermales bacterium
TATAACATCGTCAGCAGCAATACGTGGAATACGCCAAATGCGCGCAATTACAAACGCATCATCGACGAGCTCAACGAGCGTGGACTCATTGATGTTATCGGTGTGCAGGCGCATGCGTTCTCGACGGTTGGTACGGCAGCTCAGATCAGATCTGTGCTCGACTTGCTGGGTTCGACTGGCTTGCCGATCCAGGCCACTGAGATGGACATCCAGGGAGACAACAACCGGCCGGAAGCTGAATCTGACCAGATACAGCTGCGGAACATGCAGAAGATCTTCCCCACGTTCTGGGAGCATCCGTCGGTAGAGGGTATCACTCTCTGGGGATGGAGACCGGGTATGTGGATGGAGGCTGCTGAACTCGTCAGGGCAAACGGTGAAGAGAAGCCCGCTCTGGTATGGCTCCGCGACTACCTGGATCAGCAGCGTGATGCGGTGTCTAATGAGCCGACAGGTCCGACGGCCCAGTTCCGTCTGGTCGGCAACTTCCCGAACCCGCTCAGCGAGTCCACGCATATCCGCTACGAGATCGCCGAGCCGGTTAACGTCACGCTGACGGTCTACGACATCCTCGGACGCACCGTGGAGACGCTGGTGAGCGCGCACCAGACGCCGGGCGAATACACGGTGATGCTTGATGCAAGCCAGCTTTCGAGCGGCGTGTATCTCTATCGCATCCAGGCCGGGTCGTTCGTCGAGACCAAGCAGATGGTGGTGGTGAGGTAGTACCGATTGATGGCACATCCCCTCCGGTGGCCTGAGCTGCCGGAGGGGCGTGCTGTCATCATAACCTCTTGTTGTAGCATACGAGTTTAACCGAGCTGTGTACTGAAGCTCGCGAGGAGAATCATGTTCGGAAGTAGATGCCGGTGGCGAGGTCGGATCATCGTTTAGGACCTTTTCCACGTTGAGCCATGCGACGCATACGATCGATATTATTTCTATTCGTTCTGTTTCTCGTAGCAGGATCGGACGACGTCGCCGCACAAATTGAGGACCAGCCCGCGACGAATCCCGTCATCTGGGCAGATGTGCCCGACCCGTCGGTAATCAGGGTTGACGACACGTACTATATGACCAGTACGACCATGCACATGGCACCGGGCGTGCCCATCATGTCGTCGAAGAATCTGGTCGATTGGAAGATTGCGTCATACGCTTATGATGTTCTGGACGACACCGATGCGTTAGCGCTAAGAAATGGCCAGAATGCGTATGGCCGAGGCACGTGGGCGAGCAGTATTCGATACCGTGACGGCACCTTTTACGTCGTCACGTTTTCGTACACGACCGGTCGGACGTACGTCTTCACGACCGACAACATCGAAGAAGGCACCTGGGAGAGGTCGGAATTCAGTCCTGCCTACCATGACCCCGGCCTCTTCTTTGATGACGACGGCAGCGTCTATCTCATTTATGGCGGAACGGACATCCGCATCGTCGAGCTCACCTCCGATGCAAAGTCTGTAAAGCCTGGTGGATTGAATCAGCTAATCATCCCCAGCGCAGGCGAGGTAGCGGGTACCGACTTCATCGTTGCGGGAGAAGGTGCCCATGTGCACAAAGTTGATGGTTACTATTACGTCTTTCTGATCACCTGGCCGCAAGGTGGCTCCCGTACCCAGATCGTTTATCGCGCGGAGAACCTCACAGGACCGTGGGAGGGTCGCGTCGCGCTAAGTTATAATGGGATTGCGCAGGGAGGACTTGTCGATACGCCTGAAGGGGACTGGTACGCGTTCTTGTTTCAGGACCATGGCGCCGTAGGCCGCATCCCGTACCTCGTGGAAGTCACGTGGGAAGATGGATGGCCGCTCCTGGGGCGCGCTCGTTCATTTGGCGGTGGACGTACCGTTCCCAGAACACTCGATATCAATACAGACGGAACGGGCATATCCGGAATTGTTGCTTCCGATGAGTTTGTCTACGAGTCGGACGCTAACCTCAGTCTGGTATGGCAGTGGAATCACAATCCCGTCTCCGAATGGTGGTCGGTCACGGACCGGCCTGGTCACTTGCGCTTGACCAACGGGCGGATTGACACGGACTTCCCTTCCACAAACAATACCCTGACCCAGCGGACGTTCGGGCCGCGAAGCGCCGCGACGATTGCAGTGGATGCGACGGAGCTCAAGCCAGGAGATACGGCAGGGCTGGGTCTGCTTCAGGAAGACTACGGATATGTAGGTGTTCGGCACACCGGTGAGTCGAAGGCCATCGTTATGGTAGACGGTAGCTCTGGGTCTGCCGTTGTATCGGCATCCGTTCCCATCGACCAGGAGGTCGTCTACCTTGGCACAGAGATCGACTACACGGAACGGCGAGACCAGGCTAATTTCTATTACAGCCTGGATGGTGAGGAGTGGCTGCGGATTGGTGGACGACTCGAGATGTCCTACAAGCTGTCTCACTTTATGGGATACCGATTCTCGTTGTTTACGTACGCCACCGAGGAGACGGGCGGCTATGCCGATTTTGACTTCTTCCGCGTGGGCAACACGATCGCCGACTTCACCCCGACCGACGTCGCACAGATTCGGGATTTGGAGTCAGGCATTAAGCCGTCCACCTTTCCGAACCCTGTTCGAGATCGGTTTACGATCGAATATCATCTTGAGACATCAGGATCCGTTCAGGTTGTTCTGTATGATATACTGGGTCGGCAAATTGACGCGGCGGATGATGCTGTCATGCCTTCAGGCCGACATCAACTTCGCTATGATGCCTCGTCTCTACCGAGTGGAACGTATTTGTACAGGATTAAGACGGATGGACGTACGCAATCGGGAATGATCACTGTAGCCAGGTAGAAGGCCGGAACGCGCCCTCGGAAGCCGGCTGCGGCGAGCGCGGTTGATGCAGAGCCGAAGGGCAGCGCTCGTCTCGTTGTTAGGCGGCCTGCCGTGGAGCATCTCGACTGACGATCGGCTGCTGATCTAATCCCAATTGATCTGCACGACGCTTTACTGAACAACATCCCCGTGATATGAAGCTCGCTCTGAAATACTGCCTCTTCCTGATCATTTCGTCGTTGGCTTTTCAGTATGCCGAGGGCCAGGTTCAGACGTACGTTAACCCCGTTATCCCGGGCGATCATCCCGATGCAACACTCACGCAAATTGGGGATGACTACTATACCTCGGGCTCGTCATTCAACGTCACGCCGAAGATCTATCATTCCACAGATCTCGTGCACTGGCGCGTGATTGCACAGCCCGTTGCGGCGCACTGGAGGGATTATGGCGATGCGCCTGCCGGCGGCGTATGGGGCGGCCACATGGTGCTTTACAACGATAAGTACTGGCACTTCTTCGGCAGCGGCATCAGCTGGGGCATGTTCTTCGTCACCGCAGACAGCCCTGAAGGTCCGTGGAGTGAGCCGACAAGCATCCGTCTACCAGCCGGTCTACCAGGCTTCGGCGTCGATAATTCCATCTTCATCGATGACGACAATCGGTGGTTTCTGCTCACGAAAGCCGGGCGGGAGAACAATCACCTCGTTGAACTTGGCCCCGATGGGCAGCCTGCGGGCGAGATTCTTGACCTCACATGGTTGAACCCCGAGGAGGACGGTCATCCATACAGCTGGGCCGAAGGACCGGTGATGTGGAAGCGCGACGGCTACTATTACTACAGCTTCGCCCAGCACCTGGCGGGCCTGCAGTACGTGATGAAGAGTGTCGTCAAAGATGCGCCGCTGTCTGACCATCCCGGCGCCTGGGAGACGCCGAGAGTTTTGTTCGAAGGGCCGCGAGGCGATTTTGCAACGCCGAACCATAGCTCGCCGGCGGTGACCGCGCCCGACGGCACGAGCTGGATCATCTCGCAGGCGTACGATGGGAGTGGCGGGAACGAGTGGCAGGCATTAGGCCGCCAGGGGCTTCTCAGCCAGATCGTGTACGACGAAGACGGCTGGCCCACCGCCAACTACCCGCGGGAGACCGAGCTCGCACCTGACCTCCCGAGCAGTGGTATCCCGTGGACGGTGCCGCGGTCGGATATGTTTGACAGCGAGACACTCGCGCCCGACTGGTCATTCCTCGGTCGCACGCCGCTCGGTTCACATTCAGTCACAGACCGGCCCGGCTGGCTCCGCCTCACACCCAAGGGCGGTCGAACCTTCCCCTTCGAACCGGGACGAAACACGGTCATCCAGAACGCCGCTGAGAAGGCGTACACACTGATTACGCGCGTCGACATCCAGCCTGAGGATAACTATGATGAAGGCGGACTCTGGATTATAAACGGTCCCGAGCGTCTCTATGCCAAAGCATACGTTGGAATCGGAGCGACGTCGGATCGGGCTGTCACGTTCAGCTTCGACGAGACATCGTACACGGTGGATATTGACGATGAAGGTCCGGTCTGGCTAAAGCTTGAGCGTGACGGCCATATCGTCGCGGGATCCTACAGCATCGACGGCATCGGCTGGACGCAGATCGGCCTGCCGATCGACGTCTCGCGAATGGACCGGCACCAACTGAGCGAGGAAATCAATCACGACTTCAACTCGTTCACGGGCAATCAACAGGGTCCTTATGTGGTCGGAAGAGTGCCGGCGTACTTCGACCTCTACCTGTATAGAGACGCTTATTCGCCGATCCCCGGCGCATATCCCTCCAACTACTACGGCGTTCAGACCGGCGGCGGTGCGCTTCGGGGCGTTCACGACGGCGACTGGGCGATGTACGCGGGCGTCGAGTTCGGGGCACCGAATGATCACAGCAACGCGATGGATTATCCCTGGATACCGCAACAGGTCATCGTAAGTGCGGCAAGCGCCGAAGGTGGCGGCAGCATCGATATCTGGCTCGACGCACCTCATACCGGTGCCAAGATCGGCTCCGTTCAGATTGACGTGACGGGTGAGTGGAGTGAGTTTGCGGAGTTCAGCGCAGACATCGAAAGTGCCGCCGGGCAGCGAGACGTCTATCTGGTCTTCAACGGAGAGCCAGGCGGAGAGCTCTTCCGCATTCGCGATATCCGCTTCGCAGGACAGCACGTTGGCACATCCACAGCCGGCATCACGCGGCCTGAGAAGGCCCGACTCGATCAGAACTTTCCGAACCCGTTTGGCGCAGAAGGCACGTCGATCAACTTTTACACGCCCCACCACGCCAGGGTTAGTCTGACGGTATTCAACCTGCTGGGTCAACAGGTGGCGTCCCTTGTCGACGCCGAGTTGCCGGCAGGCCGTCATTCTGTGGTCTTCGAGGGCGATGGTCTGGCGAGCGGCGTCTACGTCTACCGCCTGAAGGTGGATGATGAAAGCGTGTCTCGTCAGATGGTCCTGCGGAAGTAGAATCATATTTCGGGACTTCCTCATCCGCCTTCGCGGGTCACGGTTTGTATGCTGACTCTCGGCCGATATCCAGGCAGGTCGTCCTTCCCTCACACGTCCGATTTATTCATGACTGCATCGATTAGACATCTCGGGTTGCTCTTCATTCTCATGGCTTTCATCGCCGGCTGCGATCAGGCGGAAGCACAATCTGAGGCCGAAGCTGAAGCCACGGGCACCGAGAATCCCATCTTTCGGGATGCGTTCACGGCAGACCCCGCGCCGCTTGTCGTGGGCGATACGTTGTTCGTCTATGTAGGCCATGATGAAGCCACGGGCGATCAGATGTTCAACATCACCGAGTGGCTCGCCTATTCCACGACCGACATGAAGACGTGGACGCCGCACGGCTCAATTATGAAACCCACCGACTTCGAGTGGGCAACCGGTGATGCATGGGCATCGCAGGTGATCGAGAAGGACGGCACGTTTTACTTCTACACGACCGTGCAGCACGGGCCGCCGCACGTCGGAAAGGCCATCGGCGTCGCCGTATCAGACAGCCCGACCGGCCCGTTCGTAGATGCGCGCGGATCGGCCCTCGTGGTCGACGAGACAACGCCGGGTCCGCACGGCTGGGATGACATCGACCCGACGGTGTTCATCGATGACGACGGCAGCGCCTACATCGCCTGGGGTAACCCGCTGCTCTATTTTGCGAAGCTCAAGCCGAACATGATCGAGTTCGACGGACCGATCGAAACGATCGATCTGCCGAATTACACGGAGGGCCCCTGGTTTCACAAGCGCGGCGATATCTACTACCTCACGTATCCGTGCTTCGCCCATCAAGGCCAGTGGGAGAAACTCTGCTACGCAACGGCGCCGGCTATCACCGGTCCGTGGGAGTATCAGGGGATTTTGATGGAGCAGAACCTGAACAGCTACACTATTCATCCCGGCATCGCTGAGTTCAAGGGGCAGTGGTATCTGTTTTACCACACCGCCGATCTCACGCTCGACGGAGAGGAGGGCGGACTCGGGCGGCGGAGTGTGGCCGTTGAGTATCTCGAATACAACGCGGATGGCACGATCCAGCCGATCACCAAGACGCGGCGCGGCGTGAGCATTCCGCTCGACCATCTCAAAGCCGAGTCGCCATACCCGGGCGTCGGCTCGTTGGCAACGGGTGAGCATGCGCGCAATCCCATCATCTGGGCCGACGTGCCTGATCCATCGGTCATCCGCGTGGGGGATACATACTACATGAGCAGCACCACGATGCACATGAGCCCGGGCCTCCCCCTCATGAAGTCGGACGACCTGGTCAACTGGGAGCTCGTCAGCTATGCGTATGACACGCTTGCCGAGAACGATGCGCTGACGCTACAGGATGGTCGAAACGCCTACGGTAAAGGATCGTGGGCGAGCAGCCTGCGCTATCACGACGGCCGGTTTTATGTGTCGACGTTCTCGGCAACGAGCGGGCGTACTCATATCTATTCGACCGCCGATATCGAAAGTGGCGACTGGGAGGAGACGTCGTTCGAGCCATCGCTTCATGACAACACGCTGTTCTTCGACGACGATGGGCGTGTTTACATGATTTATGCTGCGGGGGACCTCCGGCTCGTCGAGCTCGAGGCGGACCTCACAGGTATCAAGCCCGATGGCTTTAATGATGTTGTCATCCACGATGCGCACGCCGTCGCCGGGCCCGATATCATGCTGCCGGCCGAAGGGTCACAGCTGTTCAAGGTGGACGGCCGCTACTACTTGATGACCATCACATGGCCGCAGAATGGGATGCGGACGGTTGTGGTGCATCGCGCAGATCAGATTACCGGTCCGTACGAGAGCCGTGTCGTCTTTCAGGATGAGGGTGTGGCGCAGGGAAGCCTGATCGACACGCCCGACGGACGGTGGTACGCTTTACTCTTTGGCGACAGGGGCTCCGTTGGGCGCATCCCGTACCTGATTCCCGTGCAGTGGGAAGACGGCTGGCCTGTGATGGGCGAGGATGGCCGCGTGCCCGCCATGCTCGACATCCCGGCGGGCAATCAAGGGCTGTCGGGTGTTGACGGAATCGTCGCCGCCGACGACTTCGAGCGTGCTCCGGGAGAGGCCGACTTGCCGTTAGCCTGGCAGTGGAATCACAATCCGGACAACGCCAACTGGGAGCTCCTCCGGAATCCCGGCCGGCTGCGGATTACCACGGGGCGCATCGACACCGAAGTCGTTGAGGCGCGCAATACGCTCACACAGCGCACGTTCGGGCCCGTTAGCTCGGCCACGACAGCGATCGATGTCTCGGGAATGAAAGATGGCGATTATGCCGGCCTCGTGATTCTTATGCACAGGTACGGCTTCATCGGCGTCAAGAAGGAAGGTGACGAGGCGTACTTCGTGCAGGTAGGTGGGGAGACCGGCTCTCCGGTCGAGGTCCGTGGTCCGCACGTACCGAGCGACACCGTTCACCTCCGGATCGATGCCGACTTCCTCCGCCAGAATGACAAGGCCTACTTCTACTTCAGCGGGGACGGAATCGGATGGGCACGGCTGGGCGAAACGCTCCAAATGAGCTACACCCTTGAACACTTCATGGGTGCACGATTCGGCCTGTTTAATTTTGCAACGAAGGAAGCCGGCGGATATGTAGACTTCCACCATTACCGGCCCGGCGATTTGATCATTGCCACCGAGTAATCACAAACTTAGCTTGCGGCCGCGTCGCAGTCCCTCCATCAGCCTGTCTCACTTAAAATTATCCACCATCATCCGCCGAGTATGACGCGCTACGCCCGCCTTCTCTTCTGCCTCGTCCTGCCGTTCGTGTTCCTCACGCCGTCGCTCGAAGCTCTTGCTCAAGACGGCCCGGATTTCTCGATGTTCAGGCAGCCGATCGAACTAAACGACGATGACGTTCCGGCTTTCCCAGATCCGCCGGAAGGTTTTGACGTCCGGAACGAGGGCGTACCCCAGGGCAAGCTCGAGATGATCGAGTACGACTCAAAGACGGTGGGGACGACCCGCAAGATGATGGTGTACACGCCGCCGGGCTACTCCGCCGACCATGGGTATCCTGTTCTCTACTTGCTGCATGGCATCGGGGGCGATGAGACAGAATGGCATCGGTACGCATCGCCGGATATCCTGCTCGACAATCTAATTGCCGAAGGAAAGGCTGAGCCGATGATCATCGTTATGCCGAACGGGCGGGCGCAAAAGAATGATCGTGCTGAAGGCGATATCTTCGCCGCTGCACCGGCATTTACGACATTCGAGCGCGACTTGCTCGACGACGTCATCCCCACAATCGACGCGCGCTACAGTACCAACAGCCACCGTGAGTACCGTGCGCTGGCGGGTCTTTCCATGGGCGGCGGGCAGTCACTAAACTTCGGCCTCACTAACCTCGACACCTTCGCGTCGATTGGTGCCTTCTCATCGGCGCCGAATACGAAAGCTCCGGCGGAGCTCGTTCCTGATCCAGCTCAGACAGCCTCGCAGCTCGATCTTTTCATGTTAACGTGCGGCACGGCCGATGGCGGATTTGGGATCAGCCAGAACATGCACGTCTACATGAAGGAGAACGACGTACCGCACGTGTGGCACGTAGATGGAGAAGGACACACGGCTGAGCACTGGAAAGACAGTTTATATCATTTCGTACAGCTGCTTTTCAAGTAGAGCAGATTAACGGTGCTCATAACGGTGGGCGCAGGGTTTGTCATTGATCAGTCGTTCCATGATTTCGCGGATGAGACTTCCTCTGCTGGCGCTGGCCACCATCATCGCCACGGTAGTCATTCAGGGATGCGCAGCCGAGGCAAACGAGTCGGATCAGCTCTTTACGGAGGCTGAGCGCGCTTCCTTTTACGTTCCGGTCCGCGATGGTACCCGACTGGCGATGAACGTGTACCGGCCTGCTATTGACGGCCAGGTCGTGGAAGATCCGCTGCCGACGATCTTCGTGTTCACGCCGTACCGCGCGCGTCATTTCGACAACGACGGCAACATCGCCGAGACCGTTGACTCTGGAGAGCTCGGCCTGCGCCATTTGCTATCGCATGGATACGTGGTGGCGATTGCGGATGTCCGTGGGAAGGGGGCGTCATTCGGTCGGCGTCGCGGCATGCAAGATCGCACTGAAGCCATGGATGGGCACGACCTGATTGAGTGGATCGCCCGGCAGCCTTGGTCAGACGGGAATGTGGGGATGACCGGTTGCTCATATCTGGGCGGCGCGGCGCTCCAGGTCGCATCGACGGCCCCGCCTCATCTCAAAGCAGTTGTCTCCGCGGCGAGCGACTTCGATAAGTACGACTTCGTCCGCCGAGGCGGCATCACCGGCCAGTTCAACACCCGGCCCGATGAGCCGCTATCCGTTGACCTTGCGAGCGTACCGGTTGACGACGATCCGGATGGGGAGCTTCTACGACAGGCCGTTGCCGAGCATGCCGACAATGACCCGATGGCGGCGCTCTGGAATACCATGCCGTACCGAGACAGTATGTCGCAGTTTACCGGCACCCGGTTCTGGCAGGAAGTCGGGCCGTATACCTACCTCGACGCACTGACGGGATCGGACATCGCGTACTTCCTCTGGGGAAACTGGAACGACGAGCCGACGAGCCAGATCTTTCAGGCCGGCGAAAATCTGAACGCGCATGTGATGGTCGGCCCGGGCAGCCACTGTGTTGTACCGCCGGGAGTGGACATTGGCGAACTGCAGCTGCGCTTCTTCGATGAGCACCTGAAGGGGCGGCCGACGGGCTTCAGCGCTGAGCCGCGCTATCGCTGGTGGGTAAAAGACGCAGACAGCGACGATCCCTGGGTTACAAGCAAAACATATCCAGGGAAAGACGCCGACCACGTGTCATTGTACTTTGCCGGTGGCGAGAGTGGCACCATCGCCTCCGTCAACGACGGCACGCTCATCATCGAAGAGCCGGAACCTGCGACGCAATCGTTTGAGGTCGACTACGACGTCGCGACGCGTGAGTATTTCCCCTTCTGGCCGGCGGTACTCGACGAGAAAGGCCTCACCTATACGAGCCCGCCCCTGGCCGAAGATGTCACGGTTACGGGTCACCCTGTTGTGCACCTCGAGATGTCGAGCGATCAGCCCAGCGGCAACGTCTTCGTGTATCTGGAGGAGGTCTCGTCGGATGGAGAGGCGGAGAACGTGGCCTTCAGCCGACTCGCGTTGTGGAACAGGGCGACCGTCGATCCTCCATACGATAATCTCGGCCTGCCGTGGCATTCCGGCTTAAGCACCGACGTCCTTCCCGTAGAACCGGGTGAACGCTACTCGCTGGAAGTTGCGCTCATGCCTACCTCGAAAGTGTTTCGAGAAGGGCATCGCATTCGCGTCTCCGTCCGCGGCGCGGATCCGCGTCAGCGAAACATCGAAGAGATCCGACGCGATCCGCCTGAAACCCTGAGTGTGACGCTCGGCTCTGAGTCGCGCGTTGTTGTGCCGGTCCAGGGGGCAATCAGGTTCAATACTGATAACCCATGATAACCAGAGGCGGCCCATGTCGGGCTGCATCCAGACGCCAGAGGATTTACCTATGATCAAAACGCGCAACTCCCTTCTCACCGCAGTTGCAGCCGGCGCATTCATGCTGGCGCCGCTGGCGGTTAACGCCCAGGAGTCCGAACCCGCCGAGAGTACTGGTACGGGTCCGTACTCTGTCGTTTATGAGGTGGTCGACGGACTCCCGTCGCACGTTGTCTACCGTCCGGAGAACATCGCATCGGTCGGTGAAGGTGAACTCGGCCTTTACCTGTTCGGCAACGGAGCCTGCAGCGCCGACGGAACGAGCTCGAAGAATCATCTCATCGAAATCGCATCGCATGGCTTCATCGCCATTGCCCCGGGCGGCATTCCAGGGGAAGAAGGTGAGGGCGAGGAAGGAAACCGCGAGGGCGGGTTGAGAGCAAGCACACCAGCGGAAGCGCTCGATGAAGCCCTGGACTGGGCGTTCGCAGAGAATGCGCGTGAAGGAAGCCCGCTCCATAAGCGGCTGGCGACGGACCAGGTCGCGGCGTCAGGGTTTAGCTGCGGCGGCTTGCAGGCGCTGGTCACCTCGCCCGATGAGCGCATCAAGACGTCGGTCCTAATGTACACGGGCATCTTCAACCACGGCAATCCGATCGCCGGCATCGCCATCGACAAGACGCAGTTGGAGCACCTGCATGGGCCGGTTATCTACATCCTGGGCGGCCCCGAAGACATTGCCTATGAGAATGGGATGGACGATTACGCTCGCATCTCGCATGTGCCTGTCGCGGCGGTCAATATCCCCGTGGGTCATGGCGGTACCTTCCACGAAGAGAATGGCGGAGTCGCCGCTGAAGTCACGATGGCCTGGCTGAACTGGCAGCTCCGCGGCGATGAGGAGGCCGGAAAGATGTTCAGGGGCGAGCACTGCGGATATTGCCACGACGATCGTCTGACGATCGAGAGTAAGATCACAAATTGATACAGACGGCGACGGTTCAGGCGTGGTGGCAGCAACGTCGTCATGCATAGACCATCCC